>NZ_MCYD01000595.1:0-8256 GCF_002876325.1 Vibrio sp. 10N.261.52.A1 | reverse complement strand
GACTAACTAGTACGAGCACTGTTTTTTGGTAACGGCCCTTATGGGTTATCAATACCGAAGCCATTACGAAGCGCAAACTGGATTAGCTCCGTATGGTTATCGAGTTCGAGGAGAGCTAACATTCGATATTTGTGAGATTCGATCGTTCTTGGGCTTAAAAACAGAATGTCGGCACATTGCTTAGCGGTGTAACCTTGCGCCAGCTGCGCAAGTACAGCGCATTGTTTTTTTGTAAGTAACAAGAGTTTTTCACTCTCATTGATATTACTGGCTTCATCACTGGTCACACTACGAGTCATTTTGGAGTGTTGCCAAAAACAGAGCCAAACATCACTCAGCATTTTGATTCGCTTCAAATCACGCTCTTCAATCGGAGTGTCGTAACGCTTGAACCTAGAGAAACCGATAGCGCCCCATTGTTGCCCAAATAACGATAAGCTCACGATAGCGTGCCAATGAGCGCCTTCTTGATAGAGTTCACGTAGCGGATCGATCTTGTGGTTCGCGAGTGATTGCTCTGGAAATAGCTGCCAACACTCTTTAGATCGTAAAAGCTGCAGATATTCAAGGTAGTTGCCTTTTAGAAAGCGCTCCATCTCGAGTGGGGGCATTCCGACTTGAGAGACAGACATACTTTTCCCTGTATCCAAAAGAATCATCGAGTTTGGAAACAGAGTAAGCCTATCTAGATTAAACCAAGCAAGAGCCTCCTGAGCGAGTGACACAAATGTCTTATCAAAATCTTTTGGCTGACATGCGGTCAAGGTGTCGGTTTGGTGACCTAAGAGCTCTTCAAAGCTATCGAATTGGTTGTCTTTCATACTGACCGTCTGTTGTGGTTTAAGACAAAAATAACGGCAAGAGCTAAAATGTGTCAACCTAAGTAGAGAATGTCGTTCGTATTGAGCCGAATTTAGTACCTAAGTGTTAGAGCGAGGGTGATCTATGGTGGTGATTAGCGCTAGGTGAATAGCTTTCTAAAGAGGCCCGTCAAATGTCTAAGTTTAATAGACGAGTTTGGGATAATGCCAACATAATGAGCCGAGTATGTTGGCAGCTTGTAATATCGTTATTTTCTTTGTAGCGCCCGCTGTTCGTTATCAAAGAGACTTAAGCTACTAAGATATAAGATTTTATTTGAATAAAACCTTCTGGGTTGGCAATGATGAACTACATTTAAAAGAGATGTAGTTCATCATTTTCATGTGTGAGATTGTTGGAGGAGGAATAAATCATTGTTAGATCCAGCCATAGGCAAACAAATACAGTGGCCATGTGATTTGCCACAAGATCTCATCGATAGCTTGCTTGAGATTGCCGTATTTAAAACCGGCATTCATAGCTTGGAAATTACACAAAAGTTTCAAAACCTACCTGGCGTTTTCTATATTCTTAGCGGCTCTGCGGGTATCTGTTTTTCTACTCAAAATATGAAGAGCTTATCAGGAGGAGTGATCGGTAAAGGTGATTGGATGGGGGCCTTGTCGATTCATGCTGAATACAATCTTTTTGCGGTAGCTGAAGAAGTGGAACCGATTACCATGGTACTTTTCCCATCGGAAAAGGTACTAGAGTTGGCTGAAGAGCAGTGCATGGTATTTAAGTGGCTGCTGCATTGTGGCACTAAAGCACAATCGATTTGGATGCAGGCTTACCTTTCCTCTATCCATGAAAAAGAACAAAAAACGATTTATGTACTTTTAGAACTCGCTGCGCGCCAAAATAACATAGCGGGAGCTACCGTGAGTGTTAACGTGTCACAAACTCAATTGAGTACGATTACTGGTATTTCTCGCTCACGCTTGAACGAAGTGTTGAAAGGAATAGAACAGGACGGTTTGGTCAAGATTCAAAGGGGTAAAGTATTCATCTCAGATGTTGAAGGGCTATACGAACGTATTTCACCAATGAATCTAATGATGCGTGATCCAGTTGCGGAGATAAAATCCCAGTAGCGTATGCTTTACGCTAAATGATTGAAAACAAAATACCTACAACTTTATAGGTAAACTATAGGCTAATGTTCTTTTGGGAACATACATAAGCCCTTGGAATAGATAACTTCTACCTGATATTTATAAATTTAATTTTGAGTAAATGGTGTTGTTATGAAAATGGCTGTTTTGGAATACAAAGTGTGTGGCATAGGTGAGTGGATAAAAACTAGAGTATCAAGCCGTTGCGCACATTTACTGGCTGCTGAATATGAATTGATGGGATGGCCGATCAAAATCGACGGAGAAGTGTTTTCTGCTGAGAACGCATAGTGCAAACGCGCACCAATCGGGCGAATACGGAAAGGTAGTTACCCTATAGTTGATACAAAAAAGCTGGCGATTGAATGCCAGCTTTTTTATTAAGACGATCAACAAGTAGGATTTACTTGTTCACGAACTCTTTGAATGTTTGCTTGGTTTCAGCGTCGGCTTTTTCATACCAGAAGTACAGCATTTCTTCGGCCGTGTTAGACGCGTTGCCATCAATTTTTGCTGGTAGTGTTACTGGCTGAACAACTGCAGCGGCTGTAGCACCTGTCGTTAATGCGGCAATACCACCTGTACGGTTGTATTCTTTCGCTTCTTGAGGGTATTTACGGCCAACCTGCATGCCATCTTTGGTTAATTTGTCTTGCTTAACACTGATTGCATTTTGGTTCTCATCAACCAATTTCCAATCTAGGTTCTGAAAGCCTTTTCTCGCTTCGTTAGCGTTGCGGAACTTAGGCATGTCGAACGTTACCGTTGTGTCTGTCGCGTCAAAAGTAGCAATAATTGCGTCACTATCGACAAACTCACGATCGTTACCTTGACTAAAAGCAAGCTGATATTGGAAAACGATTTGGTTTACACCGTCTGGCACGGTGATCGTTTTGCTTGAAGAGAAAAAACCACCCTCAAGATCAGGTTTAGCCTCATTAACCGCTAAGACTTCAACTAGAGCATCTGCGCTAGAAGGAACTTCAATTTTTACATCAGCTAACACTTGTGGTGCTGCGATAATTGTGGAAAGCAGTGCAATGGATTGTAATGTTTTCATAATCATACAGTTATTGGTGTGAGATATTTTACAATCTCACGCAGAACAAAGTATTTCAAGTTACCTTGTCTCTATTTGGCAAAATTCACCGAAACTTAACCTAAGCCTAATTATTGAGCGTGTTACCTGTACGTTTCTTATCCGCGTAAGAGTGGTTTAGTGCATCTGGTGGGGTGACGTCATCATCAAGAACCTCAGTATCAGTAGGTGATTGAAGCGTGATGTAGATAGGAACAAAAGCACATACCCAAATCGCATAAATGGTAATGACCCGGTTCAATATAACAAACCATGCCTCACTACCGGACACGGAAACGTAGTATCAAACGAGAGTAAGTAAGGTACAGACAATCGCCCACATAATGGCTGAAAATGGCTCTTTAGTGGTTGATGCGAGCAGTACTATCGTAATGTAAGGTACAGCCATCGCGATACCTAATGGCACGTGATAGTCGACGACAAAAATGAGCGTAGCGCCCGCCGCCAAAAGTAGATGTGGACCAATACTAGGTAGGTTCAATTTCATATGACACCCCAGTTAACCCGTTTTACGTTGTTGGTTGAGTTTGTGTATTAAGCGTGTTGCTTGATGGCTGTTTACCATGAGTCGATTGATGAGTTGTTGCAGCAGTTCGGCTTCCGGCATGATGTGCTGCTCTGTGGTTTGCGCTGCAGAGATAGCAAGCTCAAGCACCTCATACATTTCGTGTTTAGATGCAATGGCGATAACGGCTTTTAAAGTTCTCGATAGATCATCGGGTTTATCATCCGAGAAGAGGGCTATTAGCTCATCAATTTCAGTTTCTAATTCATCAACTAAGTTGTTTATACACTTGAGTTTTTCATTACCTTCTAGCTTATCGCCCTCGAGTAATGGGCTACGGGATATTTCCTCTTCTGTAAGAGGCAGTTTGTTCTTCGGTGGACGAGTCAGCATGGTGACATTGCTATTACTCGTTTCCGTTGATTGACGAGAATGAACAGATTGGAGTCGGTTTATCTCAAACTGATGATGAAACTCATTAATGGCATTTTGTAAGCTGTTTTTTTGCAATGGTTTCGTAAGGACAAAGTTCGCCCCTAACACAAGAAACTCGTCATGAGCCTCATCACCTCAGCACCGTTGGTTTGAAGGCTGTGGCAGGTTTCGCAACTGACGCTGCGATTAGAGGAAAGATTTGGATCTTTGAAGAGTACCCAGCCAATTTTTGCCAGATCATGATCGATTTCAGTGGCGTTAGGAATTGGAAAGACTTTGATACTAGATGTCGTGAGTTGGCGGGTTTTATGCGTGTCGCTTGCGTGTGAATCCGAATGAGACGAATCAGCAGGGTGATGGTCTTTGTGCTCAAAGGAAGAGTGAGAGTTTGAAGATGCACCATCATAAACCAGTATAGCGATCGAAACACACATAACAGTTATGCTTATTCCAGCCAAGTAGGATGTCTTCATAGCATCAGTTCCATCTAAATTTAATCCATTAAATCAATTCAGGATCCGCCTGAATTACCCCCTTATTTACCTTGTAAATTATCAGGGTTCCTTTATGAATCTATTGTCATATTAATGTTGCAAGATAAGGAGTAGGGATAGGAACATTGGCGGGTAGATACAGAAAGGCCGTGGAAACTACTTTCAGTCACCACGGCTTTGTATTTGATTATGTATTTAATTTAGTTGTTCAACTTAAAATACATAATTAAGTTTTGCTTATTTAGCTTGCGCTGCTGCCGCTTCTAGTTGCTTAAGTTTACCTTTAAGCATGTAAACGTTCTGGTTGAAGTTACCAGGGTTCAACACTTGGCTTTGTTGCATTGGGTAGTCAGGTAGCGTCTGCATGAACTCTTGTACTTTGCCGCCTACTGGTACGAATAGCCACATGTTGTCTGCCATCCAACGTAGGTACATGCCAGATTCATGTGGTGCTTTTTCGAATGGGTCAGCACGTAGGTGTACAACTTGAGGCCAGTTTGTTTGGAAACGTACTGCATCGGTAATGTTACCGTCCATTACAGCGAATGAAATCTTGAAGTCATTCCAACGCACCGCGTTTAGCTCTGCGTTCGCTGAGAAGTAAAGTAGGCTGTTACGAGGACCTTTCTCTTCTTTACCTTCGAAGTAAGGCATGAAGTTGTAACCATCTAGGTGTACACGCCAGTTCTTACCGTTGTATGTAGCACCTTTGTCAGACGCTAGCTTCTCAACCACTTTGTCATCACCAGCTGCTGCTAGTAGAGTAGGGATCCAGTCTTGGTGTGCCATGATGTCGTTAATCTTGCTACCCGGTTTGATTACGCCTGGCCAGCGAACTAGCTGAGGAACACGCATACCACCTTCGTAAGTTGTACCTTTCTCACCATGGAAGTAAGTCGCACCGCCGTCAGGCCAAGATACTGTTTCTGCACCGTTATCGGTAGAGTAAATTACGATTGTGTTGTCTGCGATCTTCAGCTCATCAAGCTTGTCTAGAAGGATACCAACTTGGTCATCGTGCTCTAGCATGCCGTCAGCGTAGATGCTGATACCAGATTTACCTTGGTATTTTTCTTGTAGACGAGTCCACACGTGCATACGTGTTGTGTTGTGCCAGATAAAGAATGGTTTGTCAGCTTTCACTGCTTTTTCCATAAACGCTAGAGATTCTTCTAGGAACTCTTCATCCGCGTGCTCCATACGCTTACGCGTCATAGGACCTGTATCTTCGATCTTACCGTCAGCAGTAGACTTGATTACACCACGTGGACCGAAGTTCTTACGGAACTCAGGATCTTTAGGGTAGTAGTATGTCTCTGGTTCTTCTTCTGCATTCAGGTGGTAAAGGTTACCGAAGAACTCGTCAAAACCGTGGTTCGTAGGAAGGTGTTTGTCTTGGTCACCCATGTGGTTCTTACCGAACTGAGCTGTCATGTAGCCCTGTTCTTTAAGAAGGTCTGCGATAGTTGGAGCCCAGTCTGGGATACCGTGATCAGAACCTGGCATACCAATGGTAAGTAGACCTGTACGGAAAGGTTCTTGACCTGTTAGGAATGCAGCACGACCAGCTGTACACGATTGTTGACCGTAGTGGTCAGTAAATAGTGCGCCTTCGTTAGCAATACGGTCGATGTTAGGTGTTTCGTAACCCATCATTCCGTTGTTATATGCACTGATGTTGAATACACCAATGTCATCACCCCAGATAGCAAGAATATTTGGTTTTTCTGCTGCGGTTGCCGCTGAAGAAGCTGCTAATAAGCCAACACCTAATGCTAGTTTATTAATTTTAGTACCCATAAGGACTCCGATTCACTTTTAAGATTAATGCGTTAGAACAACGCATCGATGGACAAATGTTATTCCCAAAACTGGGTTCCGTCCTTTTATAGTGTTTATAACCAATCGTTATGATGTAGGGTTAAATTATTGATTAATAGGAGTTTAACTTGATACTTCTAATAACCCTTAGTTTACATGGGTGATCCCTATCAAGTTTGTCGATGCAAATCAAACCAGTAAGTTTTGTATCCTTGTCTCTATAAAAATGACAAAAAGATTAATAGCTTACGGAATCTCGCGCATGCGTAAAAAATGAACTATACGTTGTAGGGCAGGATGCAAATAACTTACAAAGAGGTTTCTATGACAGCGAAATATGGCGTCAAGCGTCGATTAGCGATTTTGGGGACAGCGATGATTGCGGCTTCCACCACTACATTCGCCGCTGAAAAACCAAATATTCTCGTCATTTGGGGTGATGACATTGGTCAATCTAATGTTAGTGCTTACACCTTTGGCTTAATGGGCTATCAAACTCCGAATATTGATAGCATCGCTAAAGAAGGCATGATGTTTACCGATTACTACGCAGAGCAGTCGTGTACCGCAGGTCGCTCTACGTTCATTACTGGTCAAAGTGTATTACGAACAGGCTTAAGTAAAGTAGGTTTACCTGGGGCGGATATTGGCCTTCAAGCAGAAGATGCTACGATCGCGGAACTGCTCAAGCCTATGGGTTACATGACAGGCCAATTTGGTAAAAACCACCTTGGCGATAAAGATGAATTTCTTCCAACAGCGCACGGGTTTGACGAATTTTTTGGCAACCTCTATCACCTAAATGCTGAAGAAGAACCAGAAAATGAAGATTACCCTAAAGACCCAGAGTTTCGTAAGAAGTTTGGGCCGCGTGGCGTTATCAAGTCGTTCGCTGACGGCAAGATCGAAGATACTGGTCCTTTAACACGTAAGCGTATGGAGACGGTAGATGAAGAAACGCTAGATGCGGCACTCGACTTTATGGACCGCGCAGTGAAAGCCGACAAACCATTCTTTGTTTGGTGGAACGCCACGCGTATGCACTTTAGAACACACGTTCAGCCAGATAGCAAAGGCGTCACCGGCATTGGTAACTATGCCGATGGTATGGTTGAGCACGATAGACACGTTGGTCAGTTACTGAAACAAGTCGACGAATTGGGTATTAAAGACAACACCATTGTTTTTTACTCAACGGATAATGGTCCACACATGAACTCTTGGCCTGATGCGGGTACAACCCCGTTCCGTGGTGAGAAAAACACCAACTGGGAAGGGGCATATCGTGTGCCAGCCATGGTTCGTTGGCCGGGTAAAATTGAACCTGGAACTGTCTCTAACGAAATCATGCATCACATGGACTGGATGCCAACATTCCTTGCTGCAGCGGGTGATGATCAGATCAAAGAGAAGCTACTCAAAGGTCATACCGCGGGTGATAAAACCTTTAAGCTTCACCTAGATGGTTACAACTTCCTCCCTTACCTAACAGGTGAAGAAGAAAAAGGTCGTCGTCACGAAATCTTCTACTTCACAGATGATGGTGATTTAGCGGCGCTTCGTTATAACCAATGGAAAGCGGTATTCATGGAGCAACGAGCTACGGGTACTATGCAAATTTGGGCTGAACCGTTTGTGACCTTGCGTCTTCCTAAGTTGTTTAACCTTAGAATGGACCCTTACGAAAATGCTGATATTACATCGAATACATACTACGACTGGTTGCTTGACCACGCGTACATGTTCGTTCCAGCACAAGCGTATGTGGGCAAGTTCCTAGAAACATTCGCTGAATATCCACCACGTCAAAAAGCGGCGAGCTTTAGTTTAGATCAGGTTATGGAGAAACTTCAGGAGTCCCATAACAAGTAATCGACGGTTTGGGTATATCAACTGTATGAAAAGAGCTCTTCGGAGCTCTTTTTT
>NZ_MCYD01000594.1:0-9092 GCF_002876325.1 Vibrio sp. 10N.261.52.A1 | reverse complement strand
TTTTGTATTCAGCGTAAATGTGTGGACTTAATGCAAAATCAAATCGAATATTTTGCTCATTGAAGATTTGATCTCGCGCAATGACTCTTCAAATCTGTTATCTTCCAGCACATAATTCCTGTGGTTTGCCTTTACTTAGCAAATTTATACAGTACCATCGCCACGCAAACGTTTACGTACCACCTTTCGGTTCTGATATAAGGATCAAATATGCAGTCTGATATCGATATTTGTCGCTCTACTCCCCTTAAAAACATCAGTGAGGTTGCCAAGCACGCTGGCCTACAAAACAATGAACACCAGCCATTAGGGCAATATAAATCGAAGGTGTCTCTCAAATCACTTGAACGCTTATCAGAGAAACCTGACGGAAAACTGGTTGTTGTGACTGCGATTACGCCCACACCACTCGGTGAAGGTAAGACAGTAACGACCATCGGGTTAGCGCAAGGGCTTGCCAAGATTAACCAATCAGCAATGGCGTGTATTCGCCAGCCTTCAATGGGCCCAGTATTCGGTGTTAAAGGTGGTGCTGCTGGCGGTGGTTACTCTCAAGTTGCGCCTATGGACGAATTAAACCTTCACCTGACTGGCGACATTCACGCCGTAACAGCCGCTCATAACCTTGCCTCTGCAGCGATCGATGCACGTTTCTATCACGAACAACGTGAAGGCTTAGAAGCTTTTGAGGCGCGCTCTGGCTTGAAAGCCTTGGATATCGATTCCAGCAGAATTGTTTGGAGACGTGTACTCGATCATAATGATCGCGCATTACGTATGATCACGGTGGGTAAAAACGAATCTGATAAAACGATCAACGGTTATGAACGCGAAGACGGATTTGATATCTCAGCGGCCTCAGAGCTTATGGCTATTTTAGCACTGGCCGATGACCTTCAAGACTTACGTCAACGTATTGGTCGGGTTGTTCTTGCCTACAATAATCAAGGTCTACCTTTAACCGCAGACGACTTTGGTGTCGCTGGTGCAATGACAGTGACGATGAAAGACTCCATTGAGCCGACATTGATGCAAACGCTTGAAGGCGTTCCAACCCTAATCCACGCCGGTCCATTCGCAAACATCGCTCATGGCAACTCATCAATTATTGCCGATAAGATTGCGCTAAAACTGAGTGACTTTGTGGTGACTGAAGGCGGTTTTGGTTCTGATATGGGCTTCGAAAAAGCATGCAATATCAAAGCGAAAGCTTCCAATAAGAAGCCCGACTGTGCGGTAGTTGTTGCGACATTGCGTGGGTTAAAGGCGAACTCGGGTTTATATGACTTGAGACCTGGTAATCCACTAACAGATTCAATCTTCAGTGATGACCAAGATGCACTAATTGCTGGTTTCGAAAACCTAAAATGGCACATCAACAACGTTAAGCAATACGGCGTGCCTACTGTTGTTGCCATTAACCGATTCCCACAGGATTCAGAGCAAGAACTCGCTACGTTGAAACAGATGATCACAGAATTTGATAGCAAGGTAACAGTAGAAGTCAGTGAAGCGTTTGGCAAAGGCGGTGACGGTGTCACTCCACTCGCTCATGCCGTGGTCAAAGCATGCCAGAGTGATAGTGAATTTAAACCACTGTATCGATCAGAGCAAAGCTTAGAAGAGAAACTGATGGCGGTTGCGGAAATCGGTTATGGTGCGGCGAGCATTACCCTATCCCCTCAAGCGAAACAGCAACTGGCGGAGTTTAAACAGCACGGCTTTAACGAGTTATCTGTATGCTTAGCAAAAACACCACTTTCTATTTCAACAGAAGCACAAGTCAAAGGTGCACCAAGCCAATTTGACGTTCCTGTCAGGGAGCTAAAACTGTGTGCGGGTGCCGGATTTATTTACGCTCTATGTGGCAATGTAATGACGATGCCTGGATTACCAGATAAACCAGCATTCATGTCGTTAGACATTGATAGCAATGGAAATATTGTTGGCCTTAGTTAGACACCTTTATCCAGATAAATAACGGAAAATCGAGATTTAAACGCTTCTTTTTTTCGGAACGAAAGTCTATATCGAGCAACCGTTTTGTTGTTGATGGGTTGCTCGATAATCAAGCTTAATTGCACAAAGTTGCAGTAAAACCACGATAATATGCAAAACTTATCTTAAGTTCTGGGTCAAGATCACATTAAAAACCCTATAAAATATATAGTATTGCGCTGATTCTTTGAGGACAGTGATGAATACAAGTATAAAAAAACTAGTCGGCCAATTTCTGTGTACCGTATTTGCCCTAGGATTAGTCCCTGCCCTCTATATCAACTCTGAATTTGACAGAGTAGAAGCCCAGCACTCGTTAAACATCAAGCAGTCTAGCCAAAATCAAATCGAATACAGCTTTCACGAGCTCGCTGTCATTGTTGAACAAATCTCTAACTCCGTTCCCTCTATAGCAGATTCCAAAACGTTACTTCGAGCAATTAAAGAGCCGTCTGTCATTCACACGGAAGCTTTACAAGACCTGTGGGTAATGCTTGCACGTGGCCAAAAGTACTATTCTCAATTACGCTATCTTGATTTAACCGGTAATGAAGTGTTCCGCATTAATTACAAAGATGGCCATGCTTCAGTTGTTCCGGAACACGAACTCCAAGATAAATCATCACGTAGTTACTTCTCCGCACTTCAAGAACTTAAGATCGGCGAGGTCAGTACTAAAGGCATCGATCTTGAAGTCGAAAACGGTCAGATAGTTCGCCCGTTGATTCCGGCACTGCGCATTATGTCACCTGTCGCTGACAACAATCGCATTATTGGTTACTTCATTGCCAACTTAAACATGCTAGAGATTTATAAACGCCTTCATTACCAAATCGGCGACTCCTCTGCTGTCCCAATCATTCTCAATAAGACTGGTCATATCATTATGGGACCAGACCCTTCCGAGTCGTTCGGCCATGTAATTGAAGCGCGTTCAGAACAAACCTACGCCAAACAGTACCCAAAACTTTGGGCAGCGATACAAGACAACACCTCTTCTAGCTATTTTGATGGTAAAAACTGGTATTTTCACGCCGATATCAGCCCGAAGATAAAACAGTTTGAAGGCCCTATCTACATGGTTCTTCATATTGAAAATCAACAGTTTAATAGCCAATATCAACGCGAGAACCACGCCATTGTTGTACAGATCGTTACCTTAACGATTTTAATCTCAATGATCTCGGCAGGGTTTGTGCTTTGGAACAGAAACCATAAGAAAAACAGTATTGATAGCCAGTTAGCAAAAGCCGCGATGAACGGTATGTCTGCCTTAGTAATCACCGACCGTAATAACCGCATTATCAAGGTAAACCAAGAATTTACACGGGTAAGCGGCTACGAGCTCGAGGATGTAAAAGGTCGACAACCTTCTATGTTTGCGTCAGGTCGGTACAATCAAGAGTTCTACATCAAAATGTGGAGTGTGATTAAAAAACAAGGTGTATGGGAAGGCGAAGTAGTAAACCGTCGTAAAGACGGATCATTAATTACCGAAATTCTTCGTATCCAAACCATTAAAGATGTCAAAGGTGTAATCCAATTTTATGTCGCGTCATTTGTTGATATCAGTAAACACAAAGAGCTTGAGAACAAACTTAGAAACTTGAGTGAAAAAGATGCCTTAGCGGGATGCTGGAATCGACGTAAGTTTGATCTTGAGCTGCGTGACGAATGTTCTCGTATTAATCGCTACCCTACCCGCGAGCACTCTTGCTTAGCTATTTTGGATATCGATCACTTCAAACGCATAAACGATAGGTTTGGTCATGACTATGGTGATCGAGTGATTCAGACCGTTGCTCAAGTATTGCAACGTGAGTGTCGTGAAACTGACTTCGTTGCTCGTATCGGCGGTGAAGAGTTTGGTGTTATTCTGCCTCACACCACGACAGAAGAAGCTGACTACGTGCTTAATAGACTGCGAATTGCAGTTAGCCTTGAGCTAGACAGTGTTGTTACCGTTAGTGCTGGTATCACGAACCTAACTGGCGACCCAGCCCTAAACTACAAATGTGCCGACCTAGCGCTATATGAAGCGAAAGCCGCGGGCCGTGATAGCGTATGTTTGTTCCTAGACACAGAGATGAGTGAAATCGCCTAGCTCCAAAGAGTCAGCTAGGCAACCTTCTTGGTTCAATAGCTATCAGTTTGGCGCAGGGTGAAACTCTAACTTATTCCCTTCAACCACGAGAATGCAATCCATCTGAGCAGCGTGCGCAGCTTGTTTACCAAGGTGCGTATCTTCAAATACCACACATTGCTTTGGCTCTAATCCCATACCAAGGCAAGCATCCAAAAACGTATCCGGGTTCGGCTTATGATTTTTGACGTCTGTAGCGGTAACAAGAATATCGAGTTTGCTAAGAATGTTCGTCTTTTCCAGAAGCTGCTCCGCACTCTTGCGCTGGCTTCCGGTACCAACTGCAATCTTTTTGCTACCTAGGTGTTCAAGCAACAAAGAGTGCGTACATGGGATGACATCTCCCTTTTCTTCAATCGCCGCAAATAAAGCCATTTTGAACGTTGACACAGCCTGCGGGTCGAGAGACAAACCGTATTTACTGTTTACTTCGCCTGCTATTTTGTAGCTCGGCATACCGCCCAAACTATGTAACCAAGATACTTCAAAATGAAAGCCGAACTCTTCAGCTGTCTGCTGCCATGCCTGGACATGAGCCGGCATTGTGTCGATCAACGTACCATCCATATCAAAGATTAATCCCTCATATGCCGTTAAATCTATTTTCATTGCTGCTACCACTCTTTAAGAAAGTTACTGATACCATAACCAATATTCAGTATCATGACGCTATATTACCGTTCAAAATGGAAGTTTATGTTACAAATATCTAACTCTGTATCCATTCAAGACTGGGAGATCCAGTTAACTGCGATCAGAGCTCAAGGTGCTGGAGGCCAAAACGTCAATAAAGTATCGAGTGCAATACACCTTCGCTTCGATATCAAGCACTCTACTCTACCCGATTTCTACAAAGAAAAGTTGTTAGCTTTCAAAGATAGCCGAATTACTAAAGACGGTGTGATCATCATTAAAGCTCAACAATATAGAACGCAGGAACAAAACCGAGAGGACGCGTTAATACGCCTGAAAGAACTGATTTTAGAAGCGACAAAAGTTCAGAAAGTAAGAAGAGCCACTAAGCCTACACGTAGCTCGCAGAGAAAGCGTCTAGAGCACAAAAAACAAAGAAGCAATACCAAACAACTTAGAGGAAGAGTGAGCTAGCTACTTCATTTCCCCTTGGTGCACCCATCACCAATGAAATAACAGCTCTACTCGGTTTACGCCCACTGTCCCCTCTCTATTTCGGTTTTTTGATCGATAAAATCAGCTTAATTAACAGCAGCCGCTCTTCACTAGTGAGTAAACGACTGACCGCAGCGACGTCTTCGGCCGTTGCATGAGAAGCACCAACAACATCTAACACCACATCCAGATCTGTCGCTTTCAATGTCCGAATTATCGAGCGATATTGTGACATCTTAATATCTGCTTCACCGCGCTCGATGCGCTGATAAGTTTTTAAGCTCATTCCTGCGCTAGCAGCCAGTTTCTCTTGTGACAAATTAGCTCGCTTCCTACGCTCGATGAGCGCCATGACTATCGGCTCTTGTGACATAAGCTCACTCCCACTAGACAGTTATGACCTATATTGAGCAAGAAGCAGACCATATTGACTCACTCATGTTTACATAAGCTATTAAAGGCATATTATTCGATCCTTAAAAAACCTTACGTATCATAAACATTTACACATACGTCTATAACATCTATTCAGGCTAGTAAACTTGGTCAGCCAAGTCTTAGGAAATAATAAAAATTGCATATTGCGAACAAGAAAGACGTCGAGTTGGAAATTGCGAATTATTACAAATTAGCGTTTCCTTGCATTAAGCAGGCTTTGAATTCAAACACTACCCGTGCTGATATTATTGCAGTTCAGCACAGGCTTCTTACTTACAAAGAGGTCTTACTCCACGGCGATATGCTAGAAGACAAAGAGCTTAAACGTGCTTTTTCCGCTTTAAATACTAACGAGAAAAGTGTCGCGCAAGACGGAATAAGAAGCATCAATGATGCTATTAAAGAAATGGATGAGATAATCGAAAGATACAGTAGGAAAACCAATTCGGTTTGAGTTATTACCCTATCGTTTATTCGTAACTTAGGTTAGTTAAGCATTGGTAAAACTTACTAGATCAAAGCCATCACAATAAGCCAAGAAACCTAGAAACAAAAAAGTCGACGCCATCATTCGATGAAACGTCGACTTATTCAAAACCATCACCTTCTAGCGTTTAACCGCTTTTCTCACTCCAGCGATCAACATTAGCATGCCTAATAAACCAAACGAAACGCTACCACCACTGCTAGAGCCCGATGAAGTACGCGCATTCACATAAGCAGTACGCTTATCATCTGTAGAGACAAACTTAGGTGTTTCATTGCCAGCAACTACACTATCAATCCAATCTTTGTAGTCATAGATCTCTGTAAATACCGAAGTCACAGTAGAGCTTCCCCCACACGTTTCTGGACCAAAGCTTGTAATACCAACTTGTCGGTAATCCGCGCCGTCTAACCAATAAACTGGACCGCCAGAGTCACCTTGGCACGTACCACCAAATAAACCAGAGGACCCACTGTAATCGCCTCTAAAACAAATCTGATTATCCGTTAAAGCAGAGCCATCGGAAAAAGCCGACGCGCACGTGGTATTATCTACATAGTTAAGCGGTGCTCTTTGTAAAATCGTCGTAGCATCAAAACCAGAACGAGTATCACCATGCCCTACGGCGACGAAGTCATTAGCCACACTACGGTAAGAGTCATTTGACGGTCGCTTAACCACGTCATTAACTGAATCGATATTAAGTGCACTTTCTAGCTTTAGAACGGCAACATCGTTACGCAACAAATCACTCAACGCATTTGAATAGTCGCTGCGATAGTAAACTTCGGTTACACGTGCTTTTTGAATATTACCATTAGGGAATTGAGACGTATCTTCAAGCTGAGGAACAACCGTAGTAAACAACTGCCCTTCTTCATTTCCATAAATACAGTGCGCAGCAGTCAGAATATGAGTCGGATTTAAAATGGTTGCGCCACAATAAGCACCTGTCGAGTACACACCATCGTAATCAATACGATCGATGAACAAGCTGGCCATTGAAGGGAAATCGCTAACTGATGCATCGCTGCCATTAACAATATAAGCTGTCACAGTCGCGTCAGGAGAAACTTCGACCGAGTTCTCTGTCGCCATAACACTTGATGTGTAAATCATTGGCGCTAAAAGCCCTAAAACGGCTTTACGAACTGGACTCATTGTATGATTCACATTCATAGATAACTCCTTGTAACCCCTACTACTTATTTACAAAATTGATGAATATACACCATAACACGTACTGACCATCATTATAGTAAGTATTTGTAACCATATTGCCACATCTCTCAATTTATAGACGAATTTAACGACCTGACTTCAATTGTTCTATTCTGCCTTGTATACGTTTCAAAAAAAAAAAAAAAAAAAAAAAACCTACCGTTAAACATCCCTAAAAAGAGAAGCTAACAATAGGCTTTCGTTATACTTTGTGTTTTCTCTTAAAAGAGATTAGCCACGGTAGTAACGTTGAGGTACGAAAGGCATTTTTTCTACTGTCATTGGTAACTTCTTACCACGAACTTCAGCAAATACTTCTGTACCGATAGCCGCTAGATCAGTACGCACGTATGCCATTGAAACAGGTTTACCCGCGTTAGGACCAGCAGTGCCACTCGTTACCACACCTACTTTGTTTCCTTCCGCATCGAACAGTTCAGCACCTTCACGTACAGGCGCTTTAGTTTGACCCACTAGACCAACACGCTTGCGTTGAACGTCTTTAGTTGCGATTTGTTCAAGGATGATATCAGCACCTGGGAAACCGCCAGCACGCTCACCGTCAGTACGACGCACTTTTTGAATACCCCACAGAAGGCTAGCTTCTACTGGAGTCGTTGTTGTATCTAAGTCGTGACCGTATAGGCATAGGCCACACTCAAGACGAAGTGAGTCACGAGCACCAAGGCCAATCCACTCTACTTCTGCTTCTGATGTTAGTTTACGAGCAAGTGCTTCAGCGTGATCGTTCGGTACTGAGATTTCGTAGCCATCTTCACCGGTATAACCACTGCGGCTCACGATGCACTCTACGCCGTCGATATCGACTTTTTGAACATCCATGAACAACATGTCTGCAACGCTTGGTTGGAAACGAGCAAGAACTTCAGACGCTTTCGGGCCTTGAAGTGCTAATAGAGCGCGGTCATCAATCACTTCCATTTCTACATCTGCAGGAAGGTGAGCCGTTAGGTGGTCGATATCTTGTGTTTTACACGCCGCGTTCACAACAACAAATAGGTGATCGCCAAGGTTAGCAACCATAAGATCATCCATGATGCCGCCCTGTTCATTAGTAAAGAACGCGTAGCGCTGCTTACCAGAAGGCAGGTCGATAATATCTACTGGAACCAGAGATTCTAAAACAGCGGCTGCATTTTCACCGTGTAGACGCAGTTGCCCCATGTGAGAAACATCAAAAAGACCAGCAGCGTCACGAGTGTGTAAGTGCTCTTTCTTTACACCTAGTGGATACTGAACTGGCATGTCGTAGCCAGCAAAAGGAACCATTTTTGCACCGACTTCAACGTGAAGCGCATGCAGAGGTGTTTTTAGTAGGTCTTGATTAGCGTGTTCTTGAGTCATTTTATTCTCCATGAAGCGTTGCAGGCTTTCCAAATCGAATCTGCCGCTTATATCTCTATTTAGAGTCGTTTCTAACGATATGGGTTAACGTTAGAAACAGTAGATAGTAAAAAGTGATGTCTTCTATATAGGCTTTTATTACTAGCGATATAAAAAGAGGCTTCTGTATAAAAGCTATACGACTCACTTTCTAAGAATTCACTTCAGTAAACTTCAATCAACATGAGTAAACCTTGTTCACTATAGTAAACAAGCCTGAGTCAGTTTTACACCCTTAACAAGATTAAAACAGCTCAAAATGTGACATTTAAC
>NZ_MCYD01000593.1:0-4061 GCF_002876325.1 Vibrio sp. 10N.261.52.A1 | reverse complement strand
CATTTTATATTCTCAACTACTTAACTATATTTCGATAACCGCTCGTCGTTTTGACTATGTCTGAATTCATTCACAACGAAGCGGGTAAACGCTTATTTACTGCAAAAATGCCAGCCATGACTGATTAATGTCGTCATTCTTCGGTCTATTTTTACTTTCGAGAGAAAGCCTTATGTAACCAATTGCTCTAGCTTGCCTACTTAGTTACTTGATTGTTTACCGTAATACGACTGATATCAAGAATGTTTACAGCCAAATTAATGTTTGCTGTATAGGTAACTAAAGATGCCGATGAACAGCTCGAATCTCAACGTCGTTCTAGCTCAGGCAGATGCTCAATTATACGCATTGGCAGGTGTGTTGTAATTTGGTTTTCTAAACGTATTACCGTGTTTTTGCTTAGAAAACCATCAACCACTCTGCATAGCATCAGAACTGCGGTAAAAAGCCCTACAATGACACACTAACCCGCTTGCCAAAGGTACTCATTCAGCTCATCAAGTATTGTATCGAGCTGGTCATCAAGCACACTGTTAAAGCGTTTAACTCCACCCTGATCGGCAAAGCGTTGGTTAACGAAAGACTTATCGATCACCGCCTCATGGACCAACTGTTTAGCCAGACGTTCTAACCATTTGCGCTGATTAGGGTTCCAATTATGTTCACTGTAGATGCGTTGCATAGCATTAGTAACGCGTTGCTCAAACGGCACTAATACCTCATTGATGGCGGCTTGTCTGATATAACCAATAATACTAGCGGCGATATCTTGGTTGGTATTTTTGCGCCATGCGCTTTTCAGATGGGCTTCGTTGTAACCGGCTTCATCGAGCAATAATTTCACTTCTTTGAGTTGCTCGCGAGTGAGCTCCTTAGGGCGATTGACGACAACCGACAATGCCGCCGATTGGTTGATATTTTGTCTGATAAACTGATTGAAGCTATCTAAGTAATCCGCTGGTTTTTCGTGGACACCATAGGTTTGATCACGACCGAGAAACTCATCTTTACCTTCATAGATCACCGGCATTTTGTCGCTTCCTGCGAGAAAACGTACTTCCGCGAGCTGATTAATTAGGCCTTGATGTTGCTTGAAAAATTGCGCAGCTTGTTTGGGCCCTATTTGACAAAGATGCTGATGGAGTTTGTCAGGTGCAACGCCCCATATTCCCTCAAGTTGATCTAACTTGGTTCTTAGCGCTGGTTTGTTCTCCGCTTTTTTAACGGCTTTGCGCATTACTCGCATGACTTTTTGCGTCAACTGATTCAACACATCATTAGCGTGGCTTGTACCAGCTTGCTCACCGGGAGTGTCTAAAGCTTGCTCTAGGTAAGCATCATCGCTGATCTCATCCACCAGCTGTTCTAAGGTGATATTCGGATCTTTGACAATCGGTTTCATGGTGTTAACAGCTTCAAGTGCAATGTAGAGATCAACCGGATCATAGATTTTGAATACCGTCTTACCTATTTCGTCACAGCGACGTGTCGCACGGCCCATCATCTGCTCGTACAGAATCCGCGACTTTACACGACGTAAGAACACTAGGTGGCAGATTTTAGGAACATCGATACCAGTAGTAAGTAGATCGACTGTCACGGCAATATTGGGGTAGCGCTCATTTTTATATTGGCGAATCAGCTGATCGACCTTATCGCTTTTTCCGGTAATTTTTGCAACGGCAGCCTGATTATAATCGCAACCGTATATCTTGTTAAAAGCACTATCTAGCGCGGTTTTAACCATATCCGCATGCAGATCTGTTGTACAGAATATGAGTGTTTTTTCATCGCCAAACGGGTCAAGCTCATTAACAAGCTGGTCGCAGATAATGTCATTAAACCCTTTGGTTATAACGCGGCGATTAAAAGATTCAACATCAAATTTAAGCTCATCAGCTAAGTCGGCTGATTCAACCTCTCCTGTTTGAGTATTAATCGCGGAGACGGTTGCGCCTTTCTCAAACTTAATTCCATTTTTGCTCAGTAGAGTTTCATAGCGAATCGGCGGTTCATGATCGATAAGCCAACCTTCCGCTACCGCTTCACGGTAAGTATAGGTATAGATCGGCTTACCGAAAATCTCGCTGGTGTGTTTGGCAGGAGTAGCCGTAAGGCCTATACGAACCACATCAAAGTAATCAAGTACACGGCGATAGCTTGAGAGATACTGGCTCGCATCACGGTGAGCAAGTTCTCCTTCGGTCATTTGTTGATCGAGTGCATAGCCCCTATGCGCCTCATCGACAATAATACAATCAAACTCATCAAGTGCTGGTGGCGTATCAGACATAAAGATCCGCTTCACCATCGCTTGTACAGTGGCAACTTGGATGCGGGTTTCTGCTTCGCTGCTCATATCACCTAATTCCGCAATATTGTAGATAGAGGATAACGTTTTATTCTGCTCTAGCTTTGCTTCATCGAAGGAGTCGCAGGCTTGATTGCCTAACGCGGTTCTATCGACCAAAAACAAAATACGTTTAAAGCGTTCAGCCTTAAGAAAGCGGTACATCAAGCCGATAATGGTTCGGGTTTTACCGGTACCAGTTGCCATCGCCAATAGGCATTGAGTTTTATCTTCCTCGAGGGCAGATTCTACCGCCACAATCGCTTTTTGCTGATAATCACGCAAGCCTAAGTAATCGAAACCCTCTTGCTGAAGCAACTTTTCGGCTTCATCTCTACTGCGCTTTAATTTATCGATAAGACCGTCAGGAGAGTGAAATTGCTGTAACGGTCTCTTGGCGTTACTTGCTTTACGGGTATCACGGAACCAAGTACCTGAAAGCTCAGCTAGCTGTTTATTAAACGAACGTCCATTACAAGAGTAGACAAATGGAATGTGGTAATGCCCCTCTTCTTCATCAGCCCAAGCTATAGTTCGGTCCTCCAATTCCCATGCACCTTTTTGAGGTAACTTGAGCTTATAACCTTTGGAGTAACGCTCTGCTTGAGAGACTTTGCCTGCAACATTGGTGTTTTCTTGCTTGGCTTCAACCACGGCGATAGGTGTTAAACCACAAAACAGCACATAATCAGCGCGGCCGCTTTTTCCTTGAGACTTAGTTGGCCATTCAGCAATTGCGAGGTTTTTACCTTTTTCGGGCCTTACTCCTTTTCGATAATCTAAAGCTTCTGAATCAGCTTCCCAGCCAGCATCGATAAGCTGTTGATCGATGAGGATGCGAGTTAACTCTTCATTAAGAGTAAAGCGGCTACTGGCAGTATGGGTGCGCTTATTGACATCTTTACGCTGCGCTTTAATCGCTTTTAGTGTTTCTTCTGTTTGATCGGCTAACTGCTTTTGAAGCTTTGTAAGCTTGTTCTCAAATTCAGCTTTTTGTTTCGCAAGAGCCTCTTCATGCGATTTTGCCTGAACGGCCAGCTCTCTTGCTTCTACATCCATCTGCTCAGCAAGTACTGCGAATTCCTCTTTTTCTTGTTCAAGCAGAGAAGTTAGCTGCTGATTAGATTCTAGTTGTTCGTTATTTTCGAGCAATTGGTTTTTAAGCCGTTGTATTTGGGTCTGTAGCTCGGTTAATTGCTTACTCGGATCTTGAGGGATAACAAACTCACCGGCTTTGAAAGCCACTCCTTGCTTGCCAAAAGCTCGGTGATACCAGATAGCAATATCACGAGCGACACGAAGGCCAGCTAATGCTGGTTTATGTTCGGTTTTAAATTGATGTACTGCTTGGTTACCCGCTTTACGCAGCCCATGAAACAAACTGATGATCTGAGACTCTAGGCGTAGTTCACGGTTTATTCGAAAGAGGAGATCTGCTTGATTCGTTTTTTCGTCAAATTCAATGCTACAGCGTATCGCTAGGTCTTGTGCGATTGCTTCAGCAAACTGGCGCAACTTAACCAATGTTGTACTAGGGTCGCTAGAGAAAGCACGCTCTGCGCTTTGTGCAAGTTGCAGAAAGATAGGATCATGTGACTCTAAAAAACAAAAATTACTTTGAATTCCATTCTCACCAATTCCAGATTTAGCCATCACTACTCCACATACATTTGTTGATAAATATCAATTAACTACAAACAAATATTTTAAT
>NZ_MCYD01000592.1:0-25704 GCF_002876325.1 Vibrio sp. 10N.261.52.A1 | reverse complement strand
ATTTATGATCATTCTTTCTTTATCATTCAGGAACTATAGTGAAATTACGGTTAGTGTGATACGGATCAAAAATGAAACCAGAAGAGAAATTGTTAATTAAGGCACGAAGCCACAAAGATGGTCATTTATTTGAGGTATCTGAAACAGCCGTTGAATGGATTGAACAATATCAACACTTCAAAGGTGTCACTAAAAGCATAGTTGAGCTTCTTAACCTAATTTCACTTCGTGGATTTAGCAGTAAAGATGGATACGTTTCAACGACCGAGATTATTGAATCAACCGATGGTCAAGTTACCCGTGCAGCTTTGCAACAAAGATTGAGAGCAGCGGTAAATATCGGTCTTTTCAAGCAAATCCCTGTTCGCTTTGAAGAAGGCCTAGCAGGAAAAACCATGCTGCATCGTTTTGTTAACCCTAACCAATTAATATCGGTATTGGGTGCCACCAGCTTGGTGACAGAAAGTGTCAAACAAAATGAAAAGCAGAAGCGTTCTAAAGCCCTAGCTCAAACCAAAGTAAACAAACGTCTGCTGAATGAACACGGACTCAATACTCCCCCAACAATGAAAGATGAAGCAGACCAGTTCATTGTGTCTCCAACAAACTGGGCGGGGATTATTGATCAAGCGTTAGCACCACCACGAACGCGTAAGAGTTACCAAAAATCAATGGTTTCGATCTCAGGTACTCGCGCAGTGATCGAGACAAGATCATCGAAGAATATCATGACGGTTGATGATCTCATGACACTATTCGCCTTATTTACACTCACCGTTCAATATCATGATCACCACCAAGATGATTACCATCTTGATGCAAAGCACACACCGAACAAAACACCACTCTACATCACCGATATTTTGTCGCTTCGAGGCAAAAAAGACAGCGGCCCTGCACGTGACTCAATCCGTGACAGTATTGATCGTATCGAGTTTACAGATTTTCAATTGCATGAGCTTACTGGTCGTTGGCTTAGCGAGAACATGCCAGAAGGTTTTAAGAGTGATCGTTTCCGATTCTTAGCGAGAACCATCACTGCATCGGAAGAGGCGCCTACAGAGGGCTCTGACGGCGAAATTCGCATTAAACCGAACCTATACATCCTTGTTTGGGAGCCATCGTTCTACGAAGAGCTGTTAACACGTGATTATTTCTTCTTGTTCCCGCCTGAGATCCTGAAGCAGCATACCTTGGTTTTCCAAATGTATTCTTACTTCAGAAGTCGTATGGCGCGTCGTCATTCTGATTGCATGCTATTAAGCGAACTTAATCAGAAGTTGGCTCGCAACATCGATTGGCGTCGATTCTCAATGGATCTGATCCGTGAGTTGAGAAAGCTTGGTGAAGCTGGGGATCAAGAAGATACCTTCCTGGTTAACCTGTGGGGTTATCATTTGACGATCACAGCTTTGATCGAGAAAGGGAAAACCACAGACTATCAAGTTGATATTAAATGTAACGTGGAAGAAGTATTGCGTTACTCGAGAGCCCGTACCACCAATGCCGGTAAACGTAATATGGCACCAACTCTGCCAAACCCGCTCCGCAACGAGATGGTATCGAAGCAGAAGCTGGAAGAGCTGTCTGAAATTATCGATGGTGAGTTCGAACCAATCCAACGCAAGGCACCATCACCAAGAGGTAAATTAGGGCGTCGTGTTAAGCAGCGTAAGCACTCTGTTGAGATCAATGCAGACGAGATCATGATAACACTCTCTAAATATACCTCTGCAGAGGCTCTAGAACGCAGTATAACGGCTTTATCTGCTATGACAGGGCATTCACACGCCTCAATCAAAGAAGAGTGCTCAGAGCTTATTGAGAAGCTTGATTGGCTAAGAGTAGGGGATGAGATCATTCCTTACGAAACGCTAAGTAAGTTAATTGAGCTGTACAACGACCGCGATAGTAACAGCAACCGCCACCTTTCTATTGAACGTCTTATCTCTGGCTTAGCGGTTCGCCGCAAAGTGTGTAAGCAAGTTCACGAAGGGCATTTAGATGAGAATGTGTTCTTAGCGTTAGATGAGATGGCGATTGGCCACTAATTCTGGGCCTGTTTTCAGGCCTGTGAATGGAAATTTGAAACATCATTAGGTGTTGATAAGAACCGCACCTAACGCTGACAAAGTGATGACAAAGTAGCGCACTCGGTTGATTATTATTTATCCCGAATAGACAACCTTTTGTCCTTTCTTATGATTAATAGATTGGCTCATATTTTGTTACATCATACTGAATAGATTTTTGCGAGTTCCCCAAGGGACTCGCTTTTTTTTGTCTAAAATTCGACTAGCCATTAAAAATCAATAGTTTAGTGTGTTTCCTTCCGAAGCATGATCAAGGTTAGATCATGCTTTCATGGATCTTGTTCATTGGCAGGAAAGGAAGCTTCTTAGGGGCGACAGTGGATCAAGTGAGTAGCGATCAGTGAATCTGATGTTTTACATTACCTTGATCATCGTTTCGGGGATGGCTCGTCATGAAGCGGACGTGCGACTCGATCAACTTCTCTGATTCTGCTTGCCAGCGCGGCTCCTGCTGCTGATTGGCAAACTCGAGAGCCAGCACACACAGATGCTGAACTCGTTGAGTACACCACTCTTGCAAGTCTGGCTCTGCTTTGGGGTCACAAGACACCGCTTGCAGCTTGCCGTAAGCAAACATTAGGTATTGGTAAGCCTTTTCTTGATGGTGTGCATTTTCGTTCGGCTGTCGATAGAAAGTAAAGATTCTCAGGCAGCCATCTAGCCAACATGCGATGCCTTTGCTTTGTTCATCCGTGATCAACGGCCCCCAGAGTGCATCTGGAGGCGTTAAGATCAAAGGTTCTAACCGTTCCACTTGATCATGCTTTCGGGCTTTGTACCAATCTCCGATCCACTCTAACCAAGTGTCTAGTTCATTCATGCAATATTATCCCATTGTTTTACAAAGTGATTATCAGCAACTTGCTTAACGTTATGCTGTATTTCACTGCTTTGTTCTCGAATACGATCTGCGTCTATTGAATAGTTTGGTTCATTTTTAACGAGTTCGCCAAATGGCAGATCAGGATCTGGCACCGCAGAGATCAATAGCTTGGTGTATGGGTGTTGAGGATTGGTCAAGATCGACTGAGTGGATCCCCATTCGACGATCTGTCCTTTGTACATAACTGCTGTTTCTTCTGCTATGTAATGTGCGGTCGCGAGATCATGGGTTATGTACAAAAAGCCAATCCCGAGTTCTTTCTTCATTCGTTGCATTAGGTTGAGCACGCCAAGTCGAATTGAAACATCCAGCATGGAGGTGGGTTCGTCGGCAAGAATAACCTCAGCGCCAACAGCCAGTGCTCTTGCTAGGTTAACCCTTTGTCTTTGGCCTCCACTGAGCTCGTGAGGGTACTTGGCCAGTGTTTCAATGGGTAACTCCACCAGCGTTAATAACTCTTCCAGACGCTCTGCTAGCGCTTTTTTATTAGCGACTTGCTTATGAATCTTGAGAGGGCGCGTTAAATGGTGCTCTATAGTATGTGTCGGATTCAACGAGCCAAACGGGTCTTGGAACACCATTTGCACTCTGCTGCGGTAGTCCAAGATGTCTTTGCGGCTGTTGAGGGTTGAGATGTCTTTGCCATTGAACAGGATCTCGCCTTCTGTCGGTGGGTAAACCTTGGTCATTAGCCTCGCGCAGGTACTTTTTCCGCAGCCTGATTCGCCAACGAGAGCTAACGTTCTTCCTGCGTATAAGTCAAAACTCACGCCATGCAGGGCTCTAAATATCTCCTCTTTGCCAAATCCGCCACCAACGGTGAACTCTTTAACGAGGTTTTTTACTTGCATAATTGGTTGTGACATTAAGGCTCCTAGCACGCTGTGGCGTGAGCATGTTCATGAATATTAGGGAATGAACTCCACAGCTTTTGGGTGTAGGAGTGCTGAGGGTTATTACGAATCTCATAGGCTTGATTGACTTCAACGATCTTGCCATGACGCATAATGGCAATGCGGTCACACAGCTGGCTCATCAGGGCCAAATCGTGGGTGATAAAGAGGATTGAGAAGCCGAACTCTTCTCTGAGTTGATGTATTTGTTGCAATATTTCTCGTTGAACGACGACATCCAAAGCCGTAGTTGGCTCATCCATGATGATCAGTTTGGGATTGAGCGCGAGAGCAATCGCAATCACTAATCGTTGACGCATACCGCCGCTAAATTGATGAGGGTATTCGGTCAGGCGATGGCGAGGAATATTCACTAGGTCGAGCAGCTTTTCTGCGCGATCTTTGGCTTGTTCATCACTCATCCCTTTGTGGTGGCGTAGCACATCGGCAAACTGTTCTTCAATGGTTAACACTGGGTTAAGTGAGTTCATGGCACTCTGGAACACCATAGCGATCTCACTCCAGCGTAATGTATTCAGCTGACTGTCAGATAGCCTCAGTAGGTCTTGCCCATCAAAAAGTATTTGACCGCCAGAGATGAATGCGGGTGGCTTGTGAAGTCGGTTAATGGCAAATGCGATGGTGCTTTTGCCACAGCCTGACTCGCCAGCCAGGCCAAAGATTTCTCCTTGTCCTATGCTAAAGCTGACGGACTTTACCGCGTTGAAGTCTCCGTCATCGGTGATGTAGTCGACACATAGGTTCTTCACTTCGAGAAGAGGTGTATCTGGATTTTCCATAGACATGATAGATACTCAGTTATGATATTGATAACTATTATCATTAACACATGTTGGATTTAGTGAAAGAGATCAGCACAAAAACAATGAAGTGCCTCGAAATTTATCTTGGGGTATTTCAGGAATTTTCAGTGGGAAACGCGAAAACTAAGGGAGGAAAGTGAGAGTTGGATCAAACCCCATTTCTTATGGGGAATCTTTTAAATGTAATTGCAGAAAATGGCTTTGGCAAAGTTTAAATGAGCCATTTATTAATTAGCTTTATGAAGCGTCGGAATCATCACATTTCAGTGCAGAATTTCTTAACAAGCGAAATAGCATTTGCTACAGATTACCTGTCCATTACATGGTGCTTTTCGGAGGAAAACATGTCCATTAATTCTATCAACCATGATGAAATGACAAACATTGCAAATAAGTGGGATGCTGAAGAAGAAGTATCTTTCAAACCAGAAAAGAAAATGAAGTCCGCTGAAGCTCGTCGTCGTATCGAGGCGCTAAGAGAAATTAGAGAAAGCGGTTTGAGTCTGGAAGAAGCGAGGGAGCTGGGTCTTATTCACTAAAACCCCCGATTGCATGCAATAGGGTGGCTCAGTGCCACCCTTTGATTTATAAGCACTTTACTCATTTCTCACTCGATTTCCATCTGCAATTTTACCTTCTAGGCTCAAAGCTCACTCACACAAATTTTCTCGGCAGTTTCTACTTTTCGTTTAAAAACAGGCTGACGGCATACTCTTGAACTAAGTTGTTTGACAGCAATATGTGACGCCACTAATTTTAAAGGCAAAGCAAAAATATGCGATGTCGTTGGTAGGGAGAAGGCTATGTCGAATTCTGTGGCTCAAGCTGAAGAAGTGTTGTTTTATGAACCAGAAGATCCGAATGGATACCTTTCAAATTTTGCCGCTTGCCCGATCAAGGTGGATGGGCAAGTGTGGGCAACCAGTGAGCACTATTATCAGGCAATGAAGTTTTCTTCACCGTCGCTGAGAAACATGATTCTTAAAGCCTGCACACCTGCTGAAGCATTCTCGTTAAGCCGACAATACGAAGAGCAGGTTCGAGAGGACTGGTACGATATTCGTGTAGAGGTGATGCGATTCATTGTGACCGAGAAATTCACACAGAACCCGCAGTTTGCTTTGTTTTTAACGAGCACGGGCGACTCGGTGATCAAAGAGCACTCTCATAAAGACCATTTTTGGGGAGATGGGGGAGATGGAACCGGTGAGAATCACTTAGGGAAAATTTTGATGGCAGTGCGCCAACAACTTCGTAGTCAGCAACTGCATTTGATCACATCACATTAATTACACATTAAAAAGGCCGCTCTAGTTAGCTTGTACGCTAGAAACAGAGCGGCCTTTTGTATTTCTGTAGTTCCGGTATCCGAAGTCGCTAGAGTGCGCTAACGAGCCATAGAATGACGTTATAACTATAAGTAACTTTGGACGATGTCATCAAGCTGTCCATCGTCTATCATTTGGTCTAAACGTTGGTTAATAAAAGTCTCGAGCTTAGGATCCATTTCTGGGTCGAAAGCCAAATGAATTGGGTAGTTATTGATGACTGAACCGAAGTCCTGCATTTGGTAATCATCGATATTGAGTTTCTGATCGTTTAGGTTGTATTTGATTCGTGATTCCATTTCTACAAATACGGTATCACCAGGTGCACGGTTAATAACGCGGAATGCAGCCGTATAATCTTTTACTCGGATCTCATTGAGCTTGCCTTGCTTGATGTACGGCTCTAAGTTTGGGTATTCAAATCCCACTAGCAATACCACTGCCTTGCCATCTAAATCGTCAATCGTATTGAACTCGAACGGCTTCTTACCGCTACTCAGCAATACGTGTTTTACATTGTAAATTGGCTCTTCAGACAGGTTGACTGATTGGATGTTTCCCCAGCTAGGACTGCCATAGGTAACCCAATTTGGGTTCTCTCTCGCATCTAGCTTGTCAATCATTCGATTAAAAGGGTAGGTGTGGTAGTTAATCTCGTACTGGCTATCGTCAAACACTGCTTCAACAATATCAGAAACGATTCCTCTGTGGGATGACCCGTCAGTTTCGATCTGAAAAGGTTGCGCTTGGCTCGCAATAATGTAGTAGTGAAGAGGCTCGCTTGAGAAAGCATAACTGCTTGAAAACAAACTGACTATGGATGCAACGATAATATGTTTTTTCATAACCTTCCCTAGTTATTTGATGAATGACTACTACTATACTAGTTGAGTAATTGTAGTTTACTAAGATAACAACATTGGTAATTTTTATATGGTGAAAAAAGGAAAACGCTATATTGGACTCTCTCGACAGTTGATCGGGGCCATCATTGCCATCAGTACCTTATTCACAGTCATAGTGACAGGTCTGGGGCTGTATGTGGAGTACCAAAATCGAGTTTCTTTTATCAGTTCTCAGATCGAGCAGGTTAAAGCTGGCTACCTTTCTGGTTTAACGTCAAGCCTATGGGTTGAAGATCGCGCTCAGTTGTTTGTACAAGCGGAGGGCATTTCGCGTCTCCCTTCCGTCAGTTATCTCCTTATCGAAAGCCCTGACGAAAAAATCTTAGAGCTTGGCAGCCCCACAACCGGGCAATCTTATTCTCAGTCATGGGAAATGGTGTATCAAATGGGGGGGAAAGACTTCCCACTGGCCACCCTCACGGTGCAATCCGATTTAAGTATGATCCTCAATGACTTCGAAGAACGAGTGCTGTTGCTACTCGCTTTTGAAGCCGTGAAAATCTTTTTGCTGTCATTGGTCTCTTTGGCCATTGTTTATCGCTTGGTCGTCAAACGCTTGATGACCATGTCCTCTCAGATAAACGAGCAGCAAGTTGAAGACAATAAACCCCGTTTTTTAACGCCAACTGACTCTACTTATAAAGATGAAATATCGACGCTGGAAAACAGCTACAACCAATCAATCGAACGCATTCGTCAACAGTATCAAGAGTTGATTAAAGCTAAAGAGACGGCTGAAGTTGCTAACCGCAACAAGAGTGAATTTTTGGCTAACATGAGCCACGAAATCCGCACTCCAATGAATGGAATTATCGGACTTTCGTCTCTGCTTTCAGAAATGGATATGCCGAAAGAGCAAAAAGAGTACGTCAACATGCTCAATACCTCTTCGTTAACTCTTCTAGACCTTATTAACGACATCTTGGATTATTCGAAAATTGAAGCGGGACGTTTAGAACTGCAACAAGAACCAATGAAAATGATGGGTATTGCAGCCGATGTTGAATCGACCTTCAGAGTGAAAGCCGAACAGAAAGGTTTACGATTCCAATTGGAGATAGACCCTAAGATCCCAACCATGGTGATTGGAGATGGAACCCAGCTCAGACAGGTACTGAATAACTTAGTCGGCAACGCCATCAAATTTACCGAGCGAGGTCATGTGACGCTTTCTCTTCGCTTAGAAAAAGTGATCGAGCCTGAGCAGAAGTTGAGAGTTCGATTTGTAGTTGCTGACAGTGGTATTGGTATCGCAGAAGATAAGCAAAAATCGGTATTCGATAAGTTTCAGCAGGCCGACGGCAGCACCACTCGTATTTACGGCGGCACAGGATTGGGTCTGACCATATGCGATAAGATAGTGTCCTTAATGGGCAGTAAGCTTGAGCTAACCAGTATTGAAGGCAAGGGCAGTACCTTTTACTTTGTGGCTGACTTTGATCCGTGTTTGGAGCTCGACGAGAGTAATATCGATTTCAATAAGGTCTCGGTGTTGCTGGTGGATGATAGCCAACTGAACATGCGTATCACATCGACACAGCTACAATCGTTTGGTGTGTCCTCTACATGCTGTGAAACAGCAACCGAAGCGCTAGAGCTCGTTTCAGAGTCTGTCGAAAACGCTTCGCCTTACGACTTAGTGTTGATTGATAAAGTGATGCCTTCCATCGATGGGTTCCAGCTTGCAAGAAAACTGATAGAGCGCTTTGGCAAAGCCTGCCCTAAGCTTGTCATGATCTCTGCCGACCCTCGTAAGCAAGACGAAATGCATGCTAAGCAAGTGGGGTTTATTGCCTACATTGCTCGCCCGTATCAAGATAATCAGCTTAAATGGACCATCAGTGAGGTGTTGGCGAGAACAGCTGAAACCGAGACCTTTACCTATCCAAATCGAGGTGAGGTGGCGTTTAAGGACAATGACCCTCTATCAACCACTAAACCCGCGGTGGTGGCGAAAGAGAGCGTTAAGGTTGAAGAGTCTAAGCCTCAAACTGAAACTTCGTTATTTAGCGGTAAAGTACTGGTGGTCGAAGACTCCAGAGTCAACCAACAAGTTGCCAAGATGATGCTCAAGAAGCTTGGTTTTGAAGTGGACATTGCCGACAACGGTAAAGTCGGAGTCGATAAATTTAAGCACAACGAATATCAGATGATCTTCATGGATTGTCAGATGCCAGTGCTCGATGGCTTTGAAGCGACGAAACAGATTAGAGCACTCGAAGAAGGGACGTCGAAACATATTCCTATTGTGGCGCTGACAGCCAACGTAGTGCTGAAAGATAAGCACTTATGTTTTGATGTGGGGATGGATGAGTTTCTACCTAAGCCTGTTAATCAAGGTACACTGAGAGAAGTCGTAGCGAGTTTTTTGTCTGATAAGAACAAGCTTACAGGCGACAGTGAGCAGAAGATTGTTTAGTCCGCGCGCCATTAAATCTCATCGTTAAAACCCAAAACCCCGACTTAATCCGTCGGAGTTTTTGTATATGTGACTTTACTCTCTAAAAAGATACGGCACTAGCCAATGCTATCAATGTGGATCACTACTGAGTCTGGTCGCCAGTATTCCAGTTCGCAGTCCATCAACTCGCCATCTTGCTTGTAGTTCACACGGCAGATCTTCAGCACCGGTTGACCCTCAGCCAAATTTAGCGCCTTAGCGACATAGGCTGGGGCTGAAGTGGGAATTACATCAAAGCGCGATCGTTTGGTCTCATAGCCATACTTCTCTCTATAAATACCTGTCAGCGACATGGTGAGATTTTCCGACAATATTTTTTCAAACAGGGGGGCTTTCAATACGTTTTCAACGAACAGTACCGCTCTGCCATCAATAAAGCGTAATCGCTCGATCACGTGTATTGGCGTTATCTGTTCTATTTCTAATGCTTTGGCGTAATCGCCTGCTGCCATCTCTGTGCGAGTGCTCAACAGCCGTGTTTCTGCGATGCGGTCTTGTTCGCGAATCATTTGATGAAAGTGAGAACGAGACAGTGGGTTGTAGCGAATACGTTCGGGTGACACATACCAGCCTCGGCGCTCCTCTCGGTATATCAGACCTTCAGTTTCTAGCGACACCAATGCATCTTTGAGCGTGATTCGAGTGGTGGAAAACAGTTCGCTGAGTTCTCGTTCGGATGGCAGTTTTTGCCCCTCGGTGAATATACCTGATTGAAGTTGTTCTCTGATGCTCGCCTTGATTCTACCTAGCTGTGTCCCTGATTGTCCTGTTGCCAATGTTCTCATTACTGATCTAGTCCATAAGTTCGTGTGCTCAATAAGGTAAACCATGCAGTTAACAGGAATGTGACAGTAAACAATGGCTTACTGTCATATGAGTGAAATATAACTGCCATGTAAATGCATCTGAACTGTCAAATAAGTTGCGCGAAAGCGTCATATTCTGGCGATAGCATACAAAACGAACTTACTGACCTAGTCCAGAGGGATAGAGACAATGAAAACTTTGCTTAGCCGTTCAACTGTATCGCCAGCCAAACTGATTGGTTCACCTGCAAAATTAATCGGCGCAACGCTAATAACGGCAATACTTTCAATGCCAGCGATGGCGAAGGATGCTGATCTTGAGTCACTGATTGAGGCCGCTCAAAAAGAGGGTGCGGTTTACAGTGTGGGCATGCCAGACAGTTGGGCAAACTGGAAAGGCACATGGGCTGATCTGAAAGCGAACTACGGTTTGAAGCATCAGGATACAGACATGAGCTCAGCACAAGAGATCTCGAAATTTGAAGCAGAGAAAAGAAACGCAACCGCAGATATCGGTGACGTTGGTTTCGCCTTTGCACGTGTTGCGGTGAAGAAAGACGTGACTCAGCCATACAAGCCAAGCACTTGGAATGACATTCCAGACTGGGCGAAAGACAAAGATGGTCACTGGGCTCTGGCTTACACAGGCACTATCTCGTTCATCTCAAACAACAATCTTGTTGAAGATGCACCAAAATCTTGGAGTGACCTACTAGAAGGCGACTACAAAGTTACTGTTGGTGACGTAGGCGTAGCAGCGCAAGCAAACAACGCGATTCTCGCGGCTGCATTTGCGAACGGCGGTGACGAGTCGAACCTAAAGCCTGCGATTAAATTCTTTGGTGAGCTAGCGAAGCAAGGCCGCCTATCTTACACCGACCCAAGCATTGCGAACCTTGAAAAAGGTGAAGTGGAAGTAGCGATCATGTGGGATTTCAATGCACTGAACTACCGTGACAAGATTGACCGTGAGCGCTTTACTGTAAATATTCCACAAGATGGTTCAGTGATCTCTGGTTACACCACCATCATCAATAAATACGCGCAGAACCCGAATGCGGCGAAGCTGGCTCGTGAATACATCTTTAGCGACCAAGGCCAGATCAACCTAGCGGAAGGTTACGCGCGCCCAATCCGTAGCAACGTGACGCTACCTCAATCAGTACAAGACAAGCTGATCTCGAACGAGCAATACAGCAATGTTCATCCAGTCACTGACTTCTCAGCATGGGAAAAATCAGCACGTCGTCTGCCGCGTCAATGGCAAGAAAGTGTCTTGATTCATCAGCAGTAATCCCCGCTTAACATGCCACCTGTAACGGGTGGTCCATAGAAACAAGCAACAGAGAATAGACCATGAGCAATAAGGTTATCCTTGTTGTTCTAGATGGACTGAATTATCAGGTAGCCCGTGATTGCATGGGCTACCTGAACGGTCTTCTAGAACTGAGCGATCTTCATCAAAAACAAGGAGACTCGCTAAACATGAGCACGCAGAAAAACAAGCTTCGTGCCACGCTTTACCCAATGCAGTGCGAGCTGCCGTCCATGTCACGTCCACTGTATGAATGCATCTTAACCGGAGTTCGCCCCGTTGAGAGTGGCATCGTTAACAACCAAATTGTGCGTTTATCGAATCACGAATCTATTTTTAGCTTGGCCAAGTCACAGGGCAAAGTGACGGCTGCCGCGGCGTATCACTGGGTGAGTGAGCTGTATAACCGAGCCCCCTTTGATGCGGTGCGTGACCGCTTTACCAACGACGAAACCATGAACATTCAACATGGCTGTTTCTATCACTGGGACCACTACCCAGATGAAGCCTTGTTCTTGGATGCAGAGCACTTGCGTGTCACTCATCAGCCGGACTTCTTACTGATTCACCCAATGAACATTGACGACATGGGTCACAAGCACGGGTTGGACTCTCGCCAATATCGCAATAGTGCACGTGGCGCGGATATTTACCTATCGAACTACCTTGAGAAGTGGGTTGACGATGGTTATCAGGTGATCATCACCAGTGACCACGGCATGAACAATGACTTATCGCACGGTGGCATTCTGCCTGAAGAACGTGAAGTGCCATTCTTTGTGATTGGCGATAAGTTCACACACCAAGCCTGTTCAGTGAAACAGACTGATATTTGCGGCAGTGTGTGTCAGCTACTCAACCTTGAACACGATAAATCTTACACTCAGGAATTGTTGGCCCTATGAGCAGTTCTGTAATCACGCAGAGCGATGGCTCTGCCCTTAAACCTCAAACCAAATCTTGGTTCAAACGCTTCAAGCCCGCTTTGTGGCTTGCGCCTTTCGCCCTGTTTTTCTATCTGTTTCAACTGGCCCCTATGGTTTGGGTGCTGATCAACAGCTTCTTCTACGACGATGAGTTTTCCTTAGAAAACTATTCTGAAATATTCGACTCTGCTTTTATGATGCAGGCCTTTGGCAACAGTTTATGGCTGTCGATTTGGTCGAGTATCTTTGGTTTGGCGATTGCGACTCTGCTCGTCTCTTCACTGCGCCGTGTCGACTCTAAAATCCGCGATGCGGTGATCGCCTTCACCAACATGAGCAGCAACTTCTCTGGGGTGCCTCTGTCGTTCGCCTTCATCATCATATTAGGCACAAACGGTGCGATCACCTTATTGCTCAAGCAGTACGGATTGCTGGGAGACTTCGACTTGTACGGCAAGTGGGGTTTGCTCGCAATTTACATCTATTTCCAGATCCCATTGGCGGTGCTGTTGCTGTATCCAGCGTTTGATGCCCTTAGCGATGACTGGCAAGCGGCCTCAGCACTGCTTGGTGCGAAAACCTGGCAATACTGGACCAAAGTTGCGCTTCCTGTGCTGTCTCCGGCCTTATTTGGCACCTTCATCATCTTGATTGCTAATGCGATTGGCGCCTATGCAAGCGTGTATGCGTTGACCTCTGGTAACTACAACGTGATTACGGTTCGTATCGCGAGCTTGGTATCGGGCGATTTGTTCCTAGAGCCTAATCTAGCAGCCGCAATTTCCGTGATTCTGATGGCGATGCTTGCGTTCATCACCGTGATTAACCAATGGCTGATCAGCAAAAGCTACGCAGGGAAGAGAAAGTAATGAATACCGTAAATACTCACTTTCATAAAACCGTGGTCTATTCGATCGTTGGAATCATGATGATCCCGATCTTAGCGACCTTTATCTACTCGATCTCGTCGCGTTGGGGTGCCACGATCTTGCCTGATGGCTTTACTCTGGATTGGTACATTAACCTACTGACGGATCCTCGCTTCTTACAAGCCTTTGGTCGTTCACTGTTTATTTGTATAGCAGCATTGTCACTGAGTGTGGTGTTGATTCTGCCTGCGATTTTCGTGGTGTTTTATTATTTCCCGAAACTCGACAAGGTGATGAATATCCTAATCTTATTGCCGTTCGCAGTGCCGCCAGTGGTGTCGTCGGTAGGTTTGCTTCAGCTGTATGCCGATAGCGAAATCTCACTGATAGGCACGCCGTGGATTTTGATTGGTACTTACTTCACCATCGCGCTGCCATTCATGTATCGCGCGATTGCCAACAGCTTTGAAGCGATCAATTTGCACGACTTGATGGATGCGGCTCACCTGCTCGGTGCAAGCACGACTAAGGCGTTCTTGTTGATTATTTTGCCAAACCTTAAAAAAGGCTTAATGGCATCACTGTTCTTGTCGTTCTCGTTCCTACTAGGCGAGTTCGTGTTTGCCAACATCTTGGTTGGTACACGTTACGAGACACTGCAAATCTACCTATACAACATGCGTCAAACCAGCGGTCACTTCACGTCAGCCCTTGTGATGACGTACTTCCTGTTTATTTTCTTACTGACTTGGTTGGCAAGTCGTTTCAGCCAAGGAATCAAATAATGAGCTATGTAAATGCGAAAAACCTCACCAAGCGTTTTGGTGACAACACAGTATTTGAAGACATTGAATTCTCCATCGAGAAGGGGGAATTCATCACGTTACTTGGCCCAAGTGGCTGTGGTAAATCAACGCTACTGCGAAGCTTAGCAGGTCTAAATCCGGTCGATGGTGGCGAGATTTGGGTAAATGGTGAAGAGATCACTCACCAAGTGCCGCAAGAGCGTGGCATCGGCATGGTGTTTCAATCTTATGCGCTGTTCCCGAATATGACGGTTGAGGGCAACATTGCGTTTGGCCTTAAAATGAAAAAGCTGGCCGCTGACGAGATTAAGCGTGAAGTCGCGAAAGTGATTGGGCTGGTGGACTTATCGGGCAAAGAGAAGTTCTACCCGCATCAATTATCAGGTGGTCAGCGCCAGCGTGTGGCTTTGGCTAGAGCTTTGGTAGTCAAGCCGCGTATTTTATTGCTTGATGAACCACTTTCAGCGCTGGATGCGAAGATCCGTAAACATCTGCGCCAACAGATCCGAGACATTCAAAAAGAGATGAACCTGACCACGATCTTCGTTACTCACGATCAAGAAGAAGCGATGATCATGTCTGACCGTATCTTCCTGATGAATAAAGGCGAGATCGTCCAAGCGGGAACACCTGAAGAGATCTACACTCAACCAGCCAATGAGTTTGTGGCAGGGTTCATGGGGCACTACAACTTGGTACAAGCGAACAAGGCTAAGCAGCTGTTCGATATTGAAACCGAGTGGAAAGTGGCGATTCGACCTGAATCTATCTACGTTAAAGAGCAAGGCCGACAATATGGCGAACATATCTCTGCGCCGAAGACCGGCACCATTCTCAACCACCAGCTTTTGGGCAACGTGATTCGCTACCAAGTGGACGTTGATGAGTGTGAATTAACGGTCGACTTACTTAACCGTTCTTCTGAACGACTGTTGGCAAACGGCAGCCAACTTGAACTCCTGTTTAACCTTAACGAAATTCAACCAGTGAGAGCCTAAGATGTTCAAACCTTTGTATGTATTTGATATGGACGAAACGCTGATCAATGCCGATGCAGCGATGCTCTGGAATGAATTCTTGGCTGAAAAGGGCATTGCTACAGCGCCGAACTTTATTGAAGAAGACCAGCGCTTAATGGGCTTGTATTCGGAAGGTAAGCTGAACATGGAAGACTACCTCACGTTCGCTATGGAGCCACTGGCTGACATGCCAACTGAGCAAGTCAGCGCTTTGGTTGAAGAGTGTGTTGAGCAGCATATTTTACCTAAGCAGTTCAAACAGTCTAAACCATTAATAGAGCAGCTGGAGCGTGATGATATCGACATGTTGATCATCTCAGCGAGCGTCACTTTTTTAGTAGAAGCCGTGGGGCGCAAGATTGGTATCGAGAATGCACTCGGTATCGATTTGGTCGAAAACCAAGGCCGCTTTACGTCTCAAATATTAGGTGTGCCGAGCTACCGAGAAGGTAAAGTTACCCGTTTGAAAGAGTGGTTAGACAATCAAGAAACTAACTATTCAGACATTCACTTTTATACCGATTCAATCAACGACTTACCTTTGTGTGAACACGCTGATTTTGCGTATTTAGTGAACCCATGCCCGCGTTTGAAAGCACTGGCCGATAAACCGAATTGGTCGATCCTGAACTGGGATTAACGCGAACCCTATATTCGAATTAGCTTCGTTTTAGAACTTATCAAGCCGCTGACTACAGCGGCTTTTTTGCCTCATCAGTCTAATGTTCGACTTATCCCCTTAGCTCACAAAATCTTGAATGTAACAATTCAATAACATCTCTTGCTTGCCTGTAAATCAAACCACCATCTTTCAACCCCTTGATAGCGCTCACTTTCTTGTGAATAGAGCTTGCGTGTAACAAATATTTTACAAATTGACGGGTTTTTAGCGTGATTGTCCATTTCTCTCTATCCATTCCAATCTGTCGGCTTGTGGGCCAAATTTAGTTAAGGACAAAAAACAAACAATCATTTCACAAAAAACGTAACACAAGACCGATAGGTACAAGGAGAAAGTTCATGGTGGAGTCATACAACCCGCTTGGTACGGATGGATTCGAGTTTGTTGAATACACAGCTGTCGACCACAAGGGAATTGAGCAACTTAAAGCGCTGTTTGTGTCACTGGGTTTTGCCGAGATCGCTAAGCACCGCTCAAAAGAGGCTTGGCTTTATCGACAAGGTGACATCAACTTTATCGTCAATGAACAACCACACAGCCAAGCTGAAGCATTCGCTAAAGTTCACGGCCCATCGGTGTGTGGCATGGCGTTTCGTGTTAACGATGCAACCACGGCAATGACACAGGCGTCTAACGGTGGTGGGGAAGAGTACAAGACAGAAATCGGGCCAATGGAACTGAGCATTCCTGCTATTTACGGTATTGGTGAAAGTTTGCTTTATTTCGTTGACCGTTACGGCAAGCAGAGCATCTATGATGTTGATTTCCGATTCTATGATGATGCGGAAGAGCGCATGGCAAAAGCTGATGTAGGCCTCTACGAGATTGATCACCTTACGCACAACGTGAAACAAGGCAATATGGACCTGTGGTCTGGTTTTTATGAGCGTATCGGTAACTTCCGCGAGATTCGATACTTTGATATCGAAGGTAAGCTGACAGGCCTTGTGAGCCGCGCAATGACTTCGCCATGTGGCAAAATCCGCATCCCTATCAATGAGTCTTCAGACGACAAATCACAAATTGAAGAGTTCATCCGCGAATACAACGGTGAAGGCATTCAACACATCGCACTTGCGACAGATGACATCTACAAAACAGTGAAAACCCTGCGTGATCGCGGCATGGACTTTATGCCAACGCCGGATACCTACTACGAGAAAGTCGATGAGCGCGTTAAAGGCCACGGAGAAGACACTGATCTGCTGCGCGAGCTTCGCGTTCTAATTGATGGCGCACCAACGAAAGACGGCATCTTGCTGCAAATTTTCACACAGACGGTTATTGGGCCTGTGTTCTTTGAAATCATTCAGCGTAAAGGCAATGAAGGCTTTGGCGAAGGCAACTTCAAGGCGCTGTTTGAATCGATTGAAGAGGACCAGATTCGTCGAGGAGTATTAGACGATGCATAAATGGATCTCGTTTCCTCATCGGGAGGGGGTGTGTTCTAAACAAGCGCATGCCGACTTCCCCGAAGAGGCAATCTATGAGCGAGAGGCGGGCCGAAGTGGTTTCTTCGGCCCTGCCGCTCACTTCCATCACCAACATGCGCCAACAGGTTGGTCTGAGTGGGAGGGCGACTTACGCCCTCGCGCTTTTGATTTTACGCTGGTGGAAAAAGCCAGTCAGATAACCCCTTGGGCTGTGCCTCATCTTTTGCACAACGCGGACTGCAAAATCCGTGTATGGCGTATGGATGAGAAGATGGATTTCTTGGTACGTAACTCCGATGGCGATGAGCTACTGTTCATTCACCAAGGTAGGGCGGATCTCTATTGCGACTATGGTCATTTAGAGGTGAGTGAAGGGGATTACGTGATGATCCCGCGCTCAACCAATTGGCGCTTGGAGCCAAGTGAGCCGATGTTCATCTTGATGATTGAGAACACCGACGCCGCTTATTCCTTGCCAGAGAAGGGCATGGTCGGCAATCACGCGGTGTTTGATCCCGCGGTTCTTGAAATCCCGTCGATCAACGATCAATTCCGCGCTCAGTATTCAGAAGATCAAACCCAAGTTCAGGTGAAACGCCACGACAAAGTCAGCGTGATCACTTATCCGTTCAACCCTTTAGACGCGATTGGTTGGCATGGTGACTTGGCGGTAGTGAAAGTGAACTGGCGCGATATCAGACCGCTGATGTCACATCGCTACCATTTGCCACCGTCTGCACACACCACCTTTGTTGGCGCAGGCTTTGTGGTGTGTACCTTTGTGCCGCGTCCGATTGAGAGCGACCCCGGTGCGCTGAAAGTGCCGTTTTACCACAACAATGATGATTACGACGAAGTGCTTTTCTATCACGCTGGAGACTTCTTCAGTCGCGACAACATTGAAGCGGGCATGGTGACTTTCCACCCTGCGGGCTTTACTCATGGGCCTCACCCGAAAGCCTTTAAGGCTGGGCAAGCGTATAAGAAAAAGTTCACCGACGAAGTCGCGGTGATGATTGATACCCGCCATGCACTGCAGTTCTCTGACGAGCTCGATAGCGTTGAGAACAAAGAATATGTCTACAGTTGGCAAGAGAAGTAAGGGGCAACAAGGATGAAATTAGCAACCAAGAAAAATGGTACTCGCGATGGTCTGTTGATGGTCGTGAGTAAAGATCTTAAACAGTGTGTGCCAGCGACAGAGATTTTCCACGCGATGCATCTGGCGCCAACCATGCAAGTCGCTCTGGATAATTGGGAAAGCGTTGCACCTCTGCTAGAGGAGTTATACACCTCGCTCAACACTGGCCATGTGACGGGCAGTGAAGTGTTTGCGCCTCAATATTGTGAATCGCCTCTGCCACGCGCTTATCAATGGGCTGATGGCAGTGCGTATGTAAACCACGTTGAGCTGGTGCGTAAGGCTCGTGGTGCTGAAATGCCAGAAAGCTTCTGGGTTGACCCGCTTATGTATCAAGGCGGCTCAGATGCCTTTATTGGGCCACGTGACAACATTGAATTTGCCAGTGACGAATGGGGTATCGATTTCGAGGGTGAAGTTGCGGTTGTCACCGGAGATGTGCCAATGGGAGCCAGCGCCAAGCAAGCGCATGATTCGATTCGTCTGCTAATGTTGGTGAATGATGTGTCGCTGCGTGGTTTGATTCCGGCTGAGCTTGCCAAGGGCTTCGGTTTCTTTCAGTCTAAGCCCTCTTCAGCGTTCTCTCCGGTTGCCGTTACGCCCGATGAGCTGGGTGAACAGTGGAAAGGGAGCAAAGTGCACCTGCCACTGACTTCAACCTACAACGACACACCTTTTGGTTGTCCGAATGCGGGCGTCGATATGACTTTCAATTTTGCCGAGTTGGTTGTGCATGCTGCGAAAACTCGACCACTGTCGGCAGGGGCGATCATAGGTTCGGGCACGGTTTCTAATAAGCAAGGCACTGATCACGGCACCTCAATTGCGGAAGGTGGAGTGGGCTACTCCTGCATTGCTGAAGTACGCATGATAGAGACGATTCGTGATGGTAAGCCGTCGACTCAATTCATGTCGTTTGGTGATTCGATTCGCCTAGAGATGTTCGATGCCGATGGTGACTCGATCTTTGGCGCGATTGACCAAAAAGTCTGTCAATATCGACCACGCTAGTGATAGCGACAAGAGTAAAGCGACAGAGATGAATAGTATGGACAAGGGCTCTTTATGAACAAGAAGATCACACTCTATGGTTATTGGCGCTCTTCGGCAGCCTATCGAGTGCGCATTGGGTTGAACCTAAAGCAACTTAGCTATGAGTCGAAATCGGTGCATTTGGTGCGTAATGGCGGCGAGCAGCATGATCCACAATATCGCGAGCTCAATGCCAGTGAACTAGTGCCAGTGCTGGTGGATGGTGACGTTAAGCTCAATCAGTCGCTGACGATATTGCAATACTTAGACGAAAGCTCTTTGTGTGAGCGCTACCCAGATACCTTGTTGATCCCTGAGCAATCACCACTGCGCTATCAAGCGTTGGCGATGGCTCAGGATATTGCGATGGAAATTCACCCTCTCAATAACCTGCGCGTGTTGCAGTATTTGGAGCGAGAATTGTCGTGCGAGCAAGAGGCGAAAATGGAATGGCTTCACTATTGGATGAACCAAGGGTTCCGTGCATTAGAAGAGAAACTGGCGAAGCTCAGAAAAGCGCATGGCGACTCAGTGTATAGCCTCATGGACTCGCCTTGTATCGTCGATATTTGCTTAGTGCCGCAAGTCTACAATGCACTGCGTTTTGGCGTTGATATGTCGCCGTTTCCGCTAATTAACTCAATTGTCGAAGCGTGTAATCAGTTGCCCGCTTTTATTGATGCGATGCCAGAGAATCAGGCGGATGCGACTTCCCCCTTGTAAACAAAAACAACAAGTTGAGCCTTAAATAAACTGAGTGTTTATATCGCTAGGGGAGCATGACAGAGTTGTCATTACTCGTTGTGCGCCCCTAATTTCACTGATTGAAAAACGACTTAACCCTTATCCCTAACGCTCTTTTTTTAGCGTCATCCCCATTCTTCGCAATGCATACTCACTTTTCCTATGACATTAACCTAAAATGAGTGCGTACGGTTTATTGAACTTCGATTGACAGTCGTTGTACATTGAATCTCCGCTCATCAAGGAATGCTTTTATGTCTCATAAGTTCGATCTAAACCTGTTGCGTATTTTCTCTGTGGTTTATCAACAAGGATCAGTCACCAAGGCTGCTGAACACTTGGATCTCACACAGTCTGCAATCAGTAATTCTCTTAATCGACTTAAATCGAGCCTTGGGCAGGAATTGTTTAATCGGACGGGACGAGGCGTAAAACCAACGCGTTTTGCTCAAGAATTGTATGAACAATTGCAATTTTCTTTGATGGAGATAGATACCGTCATGGAGGGAGTGACTCAGTTTAATGTCGACCATCCTCATCGATTTATTGTTTACAGCCACGAAGCTATCTTCCACACATTGAGACAGAGTTTGGATCGTAAACTTGCCGGAAAACCGATAGAGGTTTTGTTGGTTGAAATTCCGTCAGATGAAACGCGAATCTACGATGACTTAGTGAATGAAAAAATAGACCTCGTTATTGATATCAGTCGTCCACAAGGCGCGATGTTTCAATCATCGGTGCTGCGCGAAGAACAGCTTTGTTGCATCGTAAGGCATAATCATCCACGCATGAATTTGGAAAGTATAAACAAAGAAAGCTACCTACAAGAAAGACATGCACTTTTCGATTTAACGCGACTAAATCTTAAATTTGTCGATTGGATAACCGATGAAGTTCTTCCGCAAAGGAAGGCTTACAGTGAACATAAATCTCTATTAGGAATGATAGAGGCGGTGTCTTACAGTGATGCAGTCGGTGTTGTTCCGTTATCTGTTGCCAAACGTTACCAAAAAGCGTTTAACCTTGATTTACTGCCCTTTCCATTCGCAAACCATACCTTCGACTCATTCATGATTTCGTTGAATAAAATGCGCAGCAATGCTGCAAATACCTGGCTTCGTGAATTAATTTACAGTGCCGTGTGAATTTTTCTGATATCACTAAAATTAATATCAGATATATCTTAAGTGACTTAATTGATGATGTCAGACTCGTTAAAGTAATCCCATCAACACGATGCAAGTAAGCAGCGTTAGTTTTTCCAAGGATGGCAACGAGTCGAAGGTATTATCATGAAAAAAACTATTTTAGCTTTAACGATCTCTGCTATTTCATGTGGCGCAATCGCAGACAGTGATTACGGCTCACTGGATACGTATATGGGTAAAGCAGCGACTGAACATACTGCTGCTGCGAACAAGTCGCTGGATAAAACCTTGCCTTGGGAAGACGTATCAGCGTTTGAGCGTTCTGAACGTGGACTTATTGCTGCATTCGATGATCATGATGCTGGTCGCCTGCGCAACAGCATGGCGCACCTTAATGTGAAAGATATGCGTGCTGATCGCCCTGACACCGTAAACCCTTCCATTTGGCGTCAGGCTCAAATGAACTATGCGTCTGGAGGCTTGTATCAAGTGAATGAAGGTGTGTATCAACTTCGTGGTGCTGACCTTTCTAACATCACTATTTATAAGGCAGACAACGGTTACATCATTCATGATCCACTGTTAAAAGCGGAAGCAGCTTCCGCGGCTTGGGCTTTTGCAAAAGAGCACCTGCCAAAGATCAACGGTAAACATAATATTGTTGGTATGATCTATTCTCATACCCACCCAGATCACTTTGGTGGTTCACGCGGTATCATTGAATCTGGTGATTGGGTTGAAGGCTCTCCAATCATTGCCCCTGATGGTTTCATGCGTGAGTTTGCGGACGAGAACGTTTTAGCAGGCGCAGCGATGGGACGCCGCGCTTCATATCAATACGGTTCAGATCTACCAACTAACGAAACCGGTATCGTCGATAATGCTTTAGGCATGGGATTGGCTGAAGGTAACGTGACTTTTGTTCCTCCTACGCAGTTCATCGTTGAGCGTGAAGAAACCGTTGTGATTGATGGCCTTGAGATGCTGTTCATTAACATGCCTGGCGCAGAAGCGCCTGTAGAGATAGTTAACTACGTACCAAAATATCGCTCATTGAACACCGCTGAATTGACTTATGACGGTCAGCACAATGTGTATACATTCCGTGGCGCGAAAGTTCGTGATACTGCTGCTTGGACTAAATATCTGACTGAGTTGAAAATGCGCTTTGTTGATTCTGGCTTAGTTGATGATATCCATGCTGCTCACTCTGCGCCAGTGTGGGGGCAGGAAGAAATTTCTGAGTATATGGGGCTTCAGCGTGATAACTACGGTTGGTTGCACAACAACACCATGCGATTAGCTAACCACGGCGTTAAGATTCACGATGTGGGACGTGAGATTGACAAGATCATTCCTAAAACTCAGTTACAGACTTGGCACACCAACGGCTATCACGGTTCATACTCGCACAATGCCCGAGCAATCATGAATTTATACCTTGGTTACCATGACTTGAACCCAATCAACACCAACCCGCTACAGTCTACTGACCGTGCATGTATGTATGTTGAAGTTTCGGGCGAAGGCAAGCTATTTGAAGCCGGAACAGAGTACTTTAATAAAGGTCAGTACCAAGAGGCTGCCGAGCTATTCAACAACTTGGTGACGTGTGACCCAACAAACGTCACATATCGTGAGAAACTGGCTGATACGTTTGAACAACAGGGTTACCAGTCTGAGACTATGGCTTGGCGAAACTCTTATCTGCAAGGTGCGGTAGAACTACGCACGGGCACCATTGGCTCGGGTACAAAAACAGCATCTGCTGATGTAATCGCCAATACTCCAACCTCAAATTTCTTGGACTTGGTCGGTGTACAGTTAAATGGACCTAAAGCGGAAGAGCTTGGTTTAGATTTCAATATGACCATCGTGCACCCTGACGTAAATGAAACTCACTATGTTGAAGTCTCAAATGCAGCGATGTCGAATATTTCTGTGACAGAACTCGGTCTGAAAGACAACTTGCCGAAACTAGACACTCAACTGATTGTAAATAAGTCAGATCTTACTCGTGTGCTACTTGGTGAAACTACCTTGGATAAGCTTGTTGAAGCGGGTCAAGCCGGTATCAAAGGTGATGCTGCAAACATTAAGCAGTTAGCAAGTGCCTTAGATCAGTTCGACGGTAAATTTGAAATCTTACCGCTTGGCTTAGAGAAGTAATGCTCGGATATAGATGAAAAACAGCTTAAATGAAGGGTAATCGCTATGCGATGAAAGATATTTAAGTTGATTCGAACGAGCACCAAAAATCCGATATTAGGAAACTAATATCGGATTTTTTCGTGCTGATGTTTTATCTCGCAAACCTACAGCGAAATCACATGCTTGATCTCATCGAGTACATCCGCATTGGCTATCGCACCTATGTTCTCAACGGGTTTGCCATTCACCACCTGCTTCACTGCCAACTCTACCAGTTTTCCTGAGCGTGTTTTTGGCACGTCGCTGATAGTAAAAATTTGGCTAGGTACATGCCTAGGTGAACAAGAGGATTTGAGCTTGTGCTTAATGGCGGCCAATAGCGTTTCATTGAGAACCACACCTTGCTGCAGTTGAACGAACAACCAAATCTGCTCATTGCGGTCGACGTCTTTACCGACGGCGATGGAGTCGATGATGCCCTCAATGGTGTTCACTTGTTGGTAGATCTCAGCAGTACCAATACGCACACCACCAGGGTTGAGCGTGGTGTCGCCTCGCCCGTAGAACAGATAACCGCCATGCACGCTCTGTGCGACCTCGTCACCGTGATGCCATACATTGTCGAACCTGTCCCAATAAGTGCTGTGATAGCGCTCTCCGGTGTCATTCCAGAAGCCAACTGGGAAATTGGGGAGGGAATTTGTACACACTAGTTCACCACGTTCGTGATCGACTTTATGACCCGTTGAATTGAAAACCTTGATGTCGACGCCAAGCCCTGCCTGTTGGCATTCGCCGCGATACACCGGCGAGATAGGATTACCTAACACAAAGCATCCGCAAATATCCGTGCCGCCAGAAATGGATGCTAAATGTAGGTCTTGCTTGATGTGTTTGTAAACGAAATCAAACTGCTCTGGGTAAAGCACTGACCCAGTTGAACACAGTGTCCTCAAATGAGGCAGAGAGTGGCTGTCGATAGGCGAGACTTCAGCCTTCTCAATCGCTTCTAGATACTTGGCTGAGGTACCAAACAGCGACACATCGGCGCGCTGTGCCAAGTCCCACAGCACATTAGGTTGCGGGTAAACAGGGCTGCCATCAAAGATCACCAAACAAGCTCCGCTGGCGAGTGCAGAGACGTGCCAGTTCCACATCATCCAACCACATGTGGTGTAGTAGAAAACGCGATCGTTCTGCTTAACATCGCTGTGCAGTTGATGCTCTTTTAAGTGGTTGATGATGGTGCCGCCAACAGAGTGCACTATACACTTTGGCTTACCTGTGGTTCCGGAAGAGTAGAGCACAAACAGCGGATCATTGAAGCCGATACGCACAAATCGAACAGGCTGTGGCTGGTAATGATTGATGATGTTGTTCCAGCTTTGCAGCGACACGTCATGCTCAAAATCATTCTTTTTTAAATAGCCGATCTGACACACCTGTTTTAGCTCGCTGAGATGCTCAATGATGGCGCTGTTCTTGTCTGCCATATCAAATGTTTTACCATTGAAAGTGTAACCATCGCAGGTGAATAGCACCTTGGGTTTCACTTGGCCAAAACGCTCAATCACACTCTCAACGCCAAAATCAGGCGAGGTTGACGTCCAAGTCGCCCCTAAGCTGGTGGTTGCGAGCATGGCTATCACGGTTTGTGGTAGGTAGGGCGTATACGCAGCAACCACATCACCTTGCCTTACGCCGCTATCAACAAGCCATTGCTGAACGTTGGACACAGCCTCACATAGGGCTTTCCATGTGTAGCTCTGCTGTTCACCACGCTCATTCTCAAACCAAATTGCGTGCTCGTCAGGCATGGTTTGCGCGAAGCGCAGCAAGTTCTCGGCGTAGTTTACTTGCGCATTCGGAAACCAAGCTGCATCACGATTGGATTTAGGTTGCTGCCAGCGGCTCTCACCTTGCGTTTTGATGTCATCCCCTTGCGAGCCAACCACTCCACAAAACTGCCACACGTTTTGCCAAAACGACTCAGGCTGATCCACCGACCATTGATGGAGTTCGGCGTAGCTTTGTATGCCTCTATCTAGGTTTAAATCAGACAGATCAAGGTTGTCGATAAATCGGGTTAAGTTGGCATCAGCGATACGCTGCTCACTTGGCTGCCAAACTGGCTTGTTGCTTTCGTACATTCCTTTACCTTTAACAAAAACTTAACGATTTCAGTCTGGTATGAAGGTTTTACAAAGTCAAAAGATCAGGGAAATAAGGCTTTGATATATTT
>NZ_MCYD01000591.1:0-3652 GCF_002876325.1 Vibrio sp. 10N.261.52.A1 | reverse complement strand
CAGAGCCAGAGCCAGAGCGTCAATTAGCGAGTCATCACTCAAGCTACGCAGAAATACGCGCAGCTGAGTTTGAAGTACCTAACCTAGAGGACGTTCAGAAGCTACTGAGCCGATTAGAGGCAACCAATGTTGTTGAGGACCTGAATCTTGACAAACTGATGGACCAGAACACGCAGAAAATCGCTCAGCAAGCAGACATGCAAATGTTTGATGCTGCGGTTGAGTCGGTTCAAGTCTCGCTAGAGCCAGAGATTCAAGATTGGAACCTTCAGGAATCTGATTTATCGATAGCGGCAGAACCTTTAGTGGAACTGCAGCCAATTGAAGAATCAACAGTAGAAGCTGAGCTTCCAAGGGTTGAGCAACCAGTCTCTGAGAGCGAAGCCGATGTTCCTGACATTGAGGCCGCTATTGAGCCAGAAACACAAGCGGGTGGTGCAGGGCAGTTTACTTCTTGGGAAAGTACGGCTCGAACAGAAGACTTCCAAGTTTTGTATTTTGATGTCAATGGTGTGACCTTTGCAGTACCACTGGATGAACTGGGTGGTATCCACCGCCTTGAAGAGGTCAATCACATTATTGGCAAACCATCTTGGTATTTGGGGTTACAAACCAACCGAGACAGTCAGCTAGATGTGGTCGACACCGCAAAATGGGTGATGGCCGAGAAGTTAGCCAGTGACGAATACAAAGGAAACTATCAATATATAGTGATGCTTGGAGAAAGCTTATGGGGGCTTGCGAGCACAGAGCTTAAAGGCACCGAGCTGCTTAATACTGATAAAGTACGTTGGCGAGAAATGGCAGGAAAACGCCCATGGCTCGCTGGTATGGTAAAAGAAAAAATGTGTGCTTTGATCCATGTCGAAGCATTAATCGCCATGCTAAATGCAGGGCTAGATGTAAAAGCATTGAGCTAGTACCAAGATTGGTACAACAAAAGCATCAAGTTAATAATAGTGGTCGGTAACGACGGCAAGAGGATTATCTATGTCTCAAATGAGTGAAGTTGAAGTAAGAAAAGATCAAACGAATGACGAAGTACTTCAATGGGTAACATTCCAGCTAGAAGAAGAAACTTACGGCATCAATGTAATGCAAGTTCGTGAAGTACTGCGTTACAGTGAGATTGCTCCGGTACCAGGTGCTCCTGACTACGTGCTAGGTATTATTAACCTACGTGGTAACGTTGTTACTGTTATCGACACTCGCTCTCGCTTTGGTTTGATGCAAGGTGAAATCACGGATAACACTCGTATCATCGTTATTGAATCTGAGCGTCAAGTTATTGGCATCCTGGTTGATAGTGTTGCTGAAGTGGTTTACCTACGTTCTTCTGAAATCGATACAACACCAAGTGTTGGTACTGACGAAAGCGCGAAGTTCATCCAGGGCGTTAGCAACCGCGATGGCAAGCTGCTTATCTTAGTAGATCTAAACAAACTACTAAGCGAAGACGAATGGGATGAGATGGCTCACCTATAATGTTTGAAGCGCTTCCTTTAAGCCCTGCTGCACTGATTGCTGGAGTTGGGGTTTTTACGTTATTCATATTGATTTTGATAAGCAAAGTAAAAAGTGCGACTCAAAAGCAATTGGATCAGTCACGTCTTCAAGTCCGAAACTTGGACAAAGAGCTGCAAAAATCGAGTAAGCAATTGCTTGAAGTTCGCTCTGTTGTGGTTGGCCTTGGCCAGAAAGTGACTGAACAACAAGATCTAATTAAACACCTGAATGAACGTATTGTCGAACTGGAACATGCGGATACCGATGGACGCTTGTACACTCGTGCAACGAAAATGGTTCAGCTTGGCGCTGGGATTAACGAGTTAATTGAAGAATGTGAATTACCTAAAGCTGAAGCTGAGCTGATGATGTCTCTGCAGAACAAGCTTGCGGGTAAAGAGAAAATTCCTTCATTACGAAGCGACCCTTCCTCGTTTGATGAGCATCCCACCGCCTCTCGTGAACGCAGGGATCCACCTCGACGCCGTTAAATTGAGCGCTACTCGTGATAAACACATTCTGTTTGTCACACACTCCTCTAAAAAGAAGCTTCGGCTTCTTTTTTTGTGCCTGAGTAACTGTTTATAGAATGATGTTTATAAGTGCTTGTTACTATTGCAATATCTCATTTTTGGTCAAAATGTGTAAATTGTGATGCAGTAGTAACAGTTTCTTACCGACTTTGTTCTACTGAAAACGCCTAGTCCTGTTTTGTCACCATATTGGTGTGCTACTATAGCCCTCTCATTACTCGACTAAATTTACCTATGCTAGAAGTCTCAAATTTAACTGCTATTCGTGACGAAAGGGTTCTGTTTGAATCGTTATCTTTTCAATTGAAACCAGGAGAGTTGGTTCAAGTTGAAGGGCGTAACGGTACAGGAAAAACGACACTCCTTAGGATCATCACTGGTTTAGGTGATCGTGACGAAGGCACTATCTCTTGGGATGGCGAATCTATCGAATCAAGTCGAGATGTGTATCATCAAAATTTGCTTTTTCTTGGCCACCAAACAGGTGTAAAGCGCGAGCTTAGTGCCTATGAGAACCTCAGTTTCTATCAGTCAATTCATTGTGGCGGAACCAATAAGGAAGAGCTTTACCATGCGCTTGCTCAGGTTGGACTAGCTGGTAGAGAAGATGTGCCTGCTGGGCAGCTTTCTGCTGGTCAGCAGCGCCGTGTTGCCTTAGCTCGTCTTTGGTTGAGTAAGCAGATGTTGTGGATTCTCGACGAACCACTGACTGCGATTGACAAGCAGGGGGTTAAAGTTCTTGAATCGCTTTTTTCTCAGCATGCGGATAACGGTGGGATTGTGCTACTCACAACGCACCAAGATATGTTTGCTGATAGCCCGAAACTAAGAAAAATAAAGTTGGGTGAGTAATATGATCTCTTCTATGACCACCATTATCCGACGTGAGCTACTTATCGCTTTTCGACGTCAGGCTGATATCTTTAACCCGTTGTGGTTCTTCATCATTGTTATCACGCTTTTCCCATTAAGTATCGGCCCTGAGCCAAACCTACTTGCACGTATTGCGGCGGGTATTGTTTGGGTTGCTGCTTTACTTTCTGCGTTACTGTCTCTTGAGCGTCTATTTCGCGATGATTTTCAAGATGGTGCCCTTGAACAGATGATGCTGATGCCCATCCCGTTGCAGTTGGTAGTATTGTCCAAGGTCATAGCACACTGGTTATTGACCGGGTTACCATTAATTTTAATTAGCCCATTGTTGGCTGTTTTGTTGTCATTGGATTTTGACACTTGGCTCTCTGTTGTGATGACTTTGCTTGTCGGAACGCCTGCCTTGAGCTTTATTGGGGCGATTGGTGTTGCTTTGACGGTTGGGTTGCAGAAGGGCGGGGTGTTACTGAGCCTGTTAATTTTGCCGCTATACATCCCTATTTTGATTTTCGCAACGTCAGCGATTGACGCTGCGGCGTTGGGCGTTGCCTACAATGGTCAACTAGCGATTCTCGGCGCCATGTTGATGGGCGCGATGACGCTAACGCCTTTTGCGATCAGTGCCGCACTTCGTGTGAGTGTGAACTGATAACGGTACCAGTATCGTATAGCTAAAGTGAACCAAAGTGTTCGATGAGACTCATAGAGTCAGCAAAACAGAAAGCAGAACAAATATATTA
>NZ_MCYD01000590.1:0-28026 GCF_002876325.1 Vibrio sp. 10N.261.52.A1 | reverse complement strand
ATGATGTATATACGTTAACAACTGGCAATTATTACATTAGGAACAAACTTGAAATAAAAGGCAATGCAACTTTAAGAATTGAAGGTGACGTAAATCTATATGTAGACAAGCTCGACTTGAAAGACAATGGTAATATTGACTTCAAACGCAACAACAATTCAGATGAATTCTTCCTTATTGGTATAGATGATTATGAAGGCGACGGACATCTGCACCTTAAAGGTCAGGGTAATGTTTACGCTCATTTAGTGTCTACTGATCATGTCGAATTAAAAGGGTCTGTAACAGTTACAGGGTCTATTACATCGAAGGATGTGGACATAAAAGGTTCAGCGAAACTTATTAGTAAGCGCCCAGTTCATTGTGGTCAAGAGCCACCGATTTATTCAAAAGATGCAAAGTACCAGTTTGGTGTAGCGCAATGTGCAGGCTCAGAATGTAAGATTCCTCTAAATAAACCTTTCACGAATACACCACTTGTGTTCGTCATGCCTACTATTACTTCTAATAATCCTGACTTAGATGCTCCAGCAACGTTAGTTGTGACTAATGTTACGAAAACGGAAGCCACTATCGAGCAGGTAAAAGCGCCCAAAAACGGTTGGGGACCTGATTTAAACAGCCAACCAATGACAGAGGTAAGCTACCTTGCCATTGAACCCGGTGTTGCTGATTTTAATGGACATCAAGTAATTGCTGGTTACATAGAGACAGATGAAGCAAGTGCAAAGTTTGGTTCAAACGATAATGATAGAGTTCTCTACAGTGATTTTGGTGGTGGTACATTTTCTTCAAATCCAGTCGTGTTACATCAGATCCAAACTAGGAATAACAGTACGAAATGGATGACATCAGGAAAGGTAAAAAGAACTAATGAGCGATCTTATGTTGATCTATTTTTAGAGCTGAGTGCCTCTCACAACAGTAATCTCGACTATGAAGATGAAAAAATAGCGTTTTTAGCGACATTGCCGACTAACTCTAGCCTTGAGGTTGATGGGTATAAGGTTCAGTTTGCAAGAGGGTATGATACGCCTAGTCAAAATGGTAATGATCCAATGTTGGATGGCTGTGAAGATAAATACGCCACAACTTCTCTCACTAATATTGACGGGATCATAGCTAATAAACAAGAGAGGGCTGGTGGACATGGAGGTTGGTTACGTCGATGTAACATTAACACGAACCAAGTTAGCTTTGTTGTTGATGAGGACTTTAGAGACCGCACACATATACCTGAAGAGGTTGGTTATTTTGCTTTTGAAGTTGACGATATTTCAATTGATATTTGTGAGATATTTCCTGCTCCAGCGAGTTCTTGGAAGAATAATTCTCAAGTAACATTCAATAATGCCCCCAATTTTCCTAATGGTGAGCCTTTAAAGTATTTCATCGGCGGATGGAGTGGTGAATCTTGCTCTCCAAGCGAAAGTAATTGCCAAGATATCAGGATGGGCTTTGACCGACTAACTGATTATTCTAATTACCAGTACACGTGTCAGAGTGGTACTTGTGTTACCGGTGGTGAAAAGGTTGACGCAAGTAAACTCCCTCCAATTAACTTTCCAGAGTTAAACGGTGATGTGGTATTCAGCAACTCAAGACCTGATGAAATTGATCAGACCGGAAGTTGTGAGGCTGCTTTAGTAGGCGATACATGCCACCCCGTAGGGCAAGGCGATGGCGTGATCAATATAAATGTGGATCTTAAGTCATTAACTTTAGGATATGGTGGTTCTGACTACCCAGTTGAATATCGATTCCCAGCAAATAAAAAAGTGTATATCGGAAATCTCACATCTAACAGTGAAAATGTGACTTTGGCGGTTGGAGCAAATACCTATCATTATTTCAAGACACTAAAGTTTAATAGTACGAATAATACGATTAAGGTGAGCTCTAAGTCGGCGATACTAATAAAAGATTCATTAATCTTTAATAGCCCGGCAGATGTGAACAACGATCACGTTAGTGATGATTTGATTTTCTATGGCCCTGAGGCTGATGCCACATTCAACATCGCATCAGGGGCAATAGTTAATGCGCATATTTTATTTGATTCGATCCAGTTTAATAATGGTGGAACGATCGGAGGTTCTGTTATAACCAATAGCTTAACTATACATGATGCCAATACTGTGATCTTAGGACAGAATAGTTGTTACAGCCCCCCTGCGAGTTATCAATTGGATTTAAACCCAGACAAAGATTTCTCTTTATTGTGTGAAACTCCACAAGTGACAGTTACCATAACTGATTCTCAAGGGAGCCCAGCCACGGTGCCAGTTGAAGTTTATCTTACGATACCTACCGGCATAACCGTTGATAGTGTTATTGAGGGACGCCATAACGGTGGTAATTCTTATTCGACAAATTCATCAGGAATATTAACGCTCGGTTTGGATGCTGACTCAATTGGGACTTATAAAATTGAGGCTGAATTAGCTTCCGACTCAAGCCAAAATGACTCTGGTGATTTTCTAGTATCGCTCTATAAATTTGAAGCGAGTGATGTATATGCGGTAGCCGATCAGGCTGCGACATTTGATTTGAAAGTATTAGCTTGCAAAGGTGACGAAGCAACATTGGTTTCAGGTTATCAAGGTGATAAAAACCTTGCTGTATCGGACTTTTCGTTGGTGAACCCTACCTCTGCTCAAGGAGCAGTTGATGGAAACTTATTGGTAAAAAGTAAGAGCGACTGGAGTGATACCTCGGTAATCTTTGAATTTGACAGTTCCGCTCAAACTACTGGTTCAGTTATTTACAGCGAAGCTGGTAAGGTTAGCTTCAAACTTTCCGATCCTACTTTTGAATGCCCTACAGGATATGATTGTGAAGATAATGACGGTGAAAGTTGGGATGCATTAGAAGGTGTCGTTGATGTCTATGTCCGACCTTGGAAATTTGCAATCTGCACGAACAACAACTCTGATGGAAACAGTAGTAGTGGGAGTGCGTTTGCTGCTGCTGGGGAAGAGTTTGACGTGTATGCTAAACCTATTCGGTTCACGAGTGATGCAAGTCAGCAATGTAATAATAGCTTGGTAACAAAAAATTATTTGCTTTCTGCAGGTGCGGTGGGAGCAACTCATACATTAGATACACCTAGTAACAGTAGTGCAGTATTAGGTAGCTTAGAGCCGACTAGTCAACTAACTCAATCTAGCTCCGATATAGTACTTTCTGATAATGGCTATAAGTTTAAGAACTTAGAATATTCAGAAGCGGGTAGTTTTAACTTTATTGCAACTGAAACCGGGAGCTTTTACAGCTCCATTTTAGGTGGCTTTAATGGAAGTAAGTCCATCGGCCGCTTTTATCCGAAATACTTCCTGCAAGAGAACCCTGAATGGAATGTCGCGAATCAAAACGATATTGCTTATTTAAGTCAGCCTTATGACTCAAGCGTTCATCAAGTGTACCCAATGGCATCAGGTGAAAGCGGTGTCGGCAACGCGCTTAACAATTATCGTTTCTTCCATTCAGACTTACAGGCGAAATTTGGTGTTTTAGATGACACAGCTATCGATAACGAGTTCTTACTGGATACAGGGGCAGGTACTTGGTCTACTGATCGCAAGCATTGGTTGTTGAACGATGGTGCCGCTGTTCTTAAGCGAGTTACGGATTCTGATAGTGTTAGCCGCAAGGATAATCCTTTTAATACATCGGATGCTAATTCTACAGTTACCCATTTCGGCTTAACGGTAGACGGCGTTGATCCTGTGTCATTTACTGATTCTGATACTTTGACAGACTCTGCAGAGTTTCTGGTTCAACCTCCTGCTCGATATGGTCGAATGGCTCTAGATGATATTGGCGGTAACTCAGGCAGTACCTTAACTATTCCATTACGCACTGAGTTCTGGGATGGCAGCGAATTTGTCGTCAACGATGATGATAATCGCAGCGCCTTTGATGGTTCAAAAGCTTGTAAACAAGTTATTTGGCACAGTGAAGGGGCGATAACTACGTTAGCTTCGCTTAATGGCAGTGGCAGCGTTGATAACGGTGAAGAAGAGGTCACTGCGAATCAAAATACGCCTGCAGGTACAGATACGCCGCGTGAACAAGTTCGTTTGTGGTTAAGAATGGGAGTTTCTAAACCAATTAAGAGGTTTGAGGAAAACGAAATATCGTGTTCGTCAGCACATGAGCAACAGCCGTGGTTGCAGTATAACTGGAGAGGAAAAACCTGCGGAGTTGATCGAGATGAACAATGTGGTGATGAAGATCCTTCCACCGTCGTCACATTTGGCATCTACCGTGGTAACGATCGTGTTATTTACCGAGGTGAAAGCGGCTTAACAGGTCAGTAATAATATATTTTTTGATGGTTAAGTTAGGAATCTGTAAGAAATTGCGGATTTCAGTCCATGTTTATACTTCAATGCCTTGCCGTGACAGCAAGGCATTGGTACATTTAGTGCAATTTTTGTCTTCTAATTCTTGCAGGATGAGCGAAGAATATGTTTAAAAAACTTCGTGGCATGTTTTCAAACGACCTATCGATTGACTTAGGTACTGCCAATACCCTTATATATGTAAAAGGCCAAGGCATTGTTCTTGATGAGCCTTCAGTTGTAGCTATTCGCCAAGATCGTGTGGGTTCTGCAAAAAGTGTCGCTGCTGTGGGCCACGCTGCTAAGCAAATGCTTGGTCGTACGCCTGGTAACATTTCAGCGATCCGTCCAATGAAAGATGGCGTAATTGCTGATTTCTACGTAACGGAAAAAATGCTTCAGCACTTCATTAAACAAGTGCATGACAACAGTGTGCTTAAACCAAGTCCTCGCGTTTTGGTTTGTGTACCTTGTGGTTCAACGCAAGTTGAGCGTCGTGCTATTCGTGAATCTGCGCTAGGTGCTGGTGCTCGTGAAGTTTATCTAATCGATGAGCCAATGGCTGCAGCGATTGGTGCTGGTCTACGCGTATCAGAACCAACGGGTTCAATGGTTGTTGATATCGGTGGTGGTACTACTGAAGTTGCGGTTATCTCTCTAAACGGTGTGGTTTACTCATCTTCTGTGCGTATCGGTGGTGACCGTTTTGATGAAGCTATCATCAACTACGTTCGTCGTAACTACGGCAGCTTGATCGGTGAAGCGACGGCAGAGAAGATCAAACACGAAATCGGTTCAGCTTACCCTGGCGATGAAGTAGAAGAGATCGAAGTTCGTGGTCGTAACCTTGCTGAAGGTGTGCCTCGTAGCTTTAGCCTAAATTCAAATGAGATCCTTGAAGCACTTCAAGAACCTCTATCTGGCATCGTATCGGCAGTGATGGTTGCACTTGAACAGTGTCCACCAGAGCTTGCTTCTGACATCTCAGAAAACGGTATGGTACTAACAGGTGGTGGTGCACTGCTTAAAGACCTTGATCGTCTGCTAACAGAAGAGACAGGTATCCCTGTTGTTGTTGCAGAAGAGCCACTAACGTGTGTTGCTCTAGGTGGCGGTAAAGCCCTAGAGATGATCGACATGCACGGCGGCGATCTGTTCAGCGAAGAATAATATCTAGTGTTAGGCTCTTTTATTATCTAGTTTTATGTAAAGAGCCTAGGACCTTGTCTATAGGATCAAATGTAGCTCTAGGATCAAATATAGAATGAAGCCAATTTTTGGTAGAGGTCCCTCTCTACAATTGCGCCTGTTTTTTGCTGTAATTTTATCAGCCAGCCTTATGCTGGCTGATAGTCGTTTAGATGCTTTCTCAAATGTCCGCTATCTATTGAACAGCATGGTTGCCCCAATTCAATATGCAGCAAACCTACCTCGTACGATGTTTGACGGTGTATACGACCGTTTTAGCACTCGTAAAGGACTGATCGAATCAAACCATAATATGAAGCGAGAGGTCTTGCGACTGAAGAGCGAGCTTATTCTGCTTGAGCAATATCAAGAAGAAAATAAGCGCCTTCGTAAGCTATTAGGCTCTCCGTTTATCCGTGATGAAAAGAAAGTCGTTACTGAAGTTATGGCCGTTGATACCTCTCCATACCGTCATCAAGTTGTGATCGATAAAGGTCAGATTGATGGGGTGTATGAAGGTCAGCCGGTGATCAACGAGAAAGGCATTGTTGGTCAAGTTACGTTTGTTGCGGCTCACAATAGCCGAGTCTTGCTGCTGACGGATGCAAACAATGCGATTCCCGTCCAAGTTATCCGTAACGATATCCGTGTGATTGCTTCTGGTAATGGCATGATTGATGAAATCCAGCTAGAGCACATTCCGACCAGTACTGACATTCAGGAAGAAGATCTCTTGGTAACGTCAGGCCTTGGTGGTGTTTATCCAGAAGGTTACCCAGTCGCTTATGTCTCTAAGGTTGATTACGATCCGAAACGTGAGTTTGCGGTAATCAAAGCGGAACCTGTGGTTGAGTTTGATAAGCTTAGATATCTGCTGCTTGTGTGGCCTGACGAAAACAAACAGAAACAAACCGATCAATCCAACATAGAGCAAGCAATGTTAGAGGATGAAAATGGCCAATAGCGTTTTAAGAAGCAAGATAGTAATTGGCTGTTCATTATTGATCGCGCTTATTCTGCAAACCATTCCATGGCCAGGCAGTTTAGACTTGTTCAGACCGTCTTGGTTACTGCTGGTGACTTGTTACTGGGTTCTGGCTTTGCCGCACCGTGTTAACGTGGGCAGCGCTTTGATTCTTGGCCTATTGTGGGACCTTTTGATTGGTTCGACATTAGGTATTCGAGGCATGATGATGGCAATCGTGATGTACATTGTTGCGTTAAACTTCCTCGTAATTCGTAATATGGCGCTGTGGCAACAAGCCATGATAATTGCGGCGTTAACGGTATTGTTTGAGGTGCTGATATTCTTCGGTGAATATTTGATCCAAGATGTCGTTTTCAATCCATTATCGTTATGGAGTGCATTGATAAACTGTATACTTTGGCCTTGGATGTTCTTGTTAATGAGACGTGTGCGTCGCCATTGGCATGTGAGGTAACATGACAATGCAAAAGAAACATTTAGTTTTGGCATCCGGTTCGCCGCGCCGCAAAGAATTATTATCTCAACTCGGCTATGAGTTTTCTGTCTTAGTCACCGATGTTGAAGAGTGTAAACACACTCAAGAAACCGCCGAAGAGTACGTTAAGCGACTATCTTTAGATAAAGCCTTAGCTGCGTTGTCTTTATTGGCTGCGAAACCTTCTGAAGAGCAGCAGTGCGCTTCTGGTTCTGATACTGTAGTGCTTGGTTCTGATACGGTTGTCGTTAGCCGAGGGCAAGTGCTCGAGAAACCCGCGGATTTTTCTGACTCTAAGCGTATGCTGCTTCAGTTAGCGAATGGACGTCACCAAGTGATGACGGCTGTGTCAGTGGTTTCACAAGAAAAACAAAAAACAGAAATCGTTATTACCGACGTATGGTTTAAACCCCTCAGTGAAAAAGAAATAGAACAATACTGGCAAACAGGGGAGCCATGCGATAAAGCCGGTAGCTATGGGATCCAAGGTTTGGGGGGGCGCTTTGTCACCCGAATCGAAGGTAGTTATTATGCCGTTGTCGGCTTACCTTTATTTGAAACGGACCAGCTACTGCAAGAATTCTTATAATTACTAATCTGAGGTGCACCATGAGTGCTGAATTGTTGCTGAACGTGACCCCGAGTGAAACTCGCGTGGCCATGATTGAAGGGGGAACTCTTCAAGAGATCCATATCGAACGAGACGCTCGACGCGGAATCGTAGGAAATATCTATAAAGGTCGCGTTAGTCGTGTTCTTCCGGGAATGCAGGCCGCGTTTGTGGATATCGGTCTGGAGAAAGCAGCTTTTCTACACGCCTCTGATATTGTTCCACACACTGAATGTGTCGCTGAAAACGAAAAGAAGCAATTTCAGGTTCGCGACATTTCAGAGCTTGTTCGTCAAGGGCAAGACATTGTGGTACAAGTCGTCAAAGACCCGCTTGGTACCAAAGGTGCCCGCCTAACCACTGATATCACCCTGCCATCTCGTTACTTGGTGTTTATGCCAGGGGCGAGCCACGTTGGTGTTTCTCAACGTATCGATAGCGAATCAGAGCGTAATCGCCTAAAGAAGGTCGTGTCTCGTTACTGTGATGAACACGGTGGCTTTATTATCCGTACTGCTGCAGAAGGTGCTGACTCGAATGAATTGGCACAAGACGCGGCGTTTTTGAAGCGTTTGTGGCTAAAGGTGTTAGAGCGTCGTAGTAAGCATAAAGCACGCACTCGTTTGTATGGGGAGCTGTGTTTAAGTCAACGTATCTTACGTGATTTCGTGGGAACGGAACTGAGCAAAATTCAGGTCGACTCGCGCCTTGAGTATGAAAATCTCAAAGAATTTACTTCTGAATACGTGCCAGAGCTAACTGATAAGCTTGAGCTGTACGAAGGGGATAAGCCTATCTTTGACATGTACGATACTGAGAACGAAATTCAGCGCTCTCTGGATCGTAAAGTTGAACTCAAGTCTGGTGGCTATCTGATCATCGACCAAACGGAAGCCATGACCACAGTTGATATCAACACCGGTGCCTTTGTCGGTCGTCGCAATTTAGAAGAGACGATTTTCAATACCAATGTAGAGGCGACACAAGCGATTGCTCGTCAGCTACGTTTACGTAACTTAGGCGGCATCATCATTATCGACTTTATCGATATGCTGTCGGAAGACCACCGTAAGCGAGTACTAACTTCCCTAGAAAGTGCGCTAGACAAAGATCGTGTAAAGACCAATATTAATGGCTTCACACAGCTTGGTTTGGTCGAGATGACGCGTAAGCGCACTCGTGAAAGCATTGAGCATATTCTGTGTTCGAGTTGCCCTGCTTGTGAAGGTCGTGGCAGCGTGAAGACAGTTGAAACCGTTTGTTATGAGATACTTCGAGAGATCACTCGTGTCAACCGTGCCTACGACGCTGACAAGTTTGTGGTTTATGCTGCTGCAGCGGTTGCTGAAGCGTTAGAGGGCGATGAGTCTCATGCGCTTGCTGAGCTTGAAGTGTTTATTGGTAAACAAGTTAAAATCCAGGCTGAGCCTCTGTACATACAAGAGCAGTTTGATGTTGTTATGATGTAATGGAAATTTTGTGAGCTCAAGCGTTACTCTGATTCTACGTGCATGCTTATGGTTAGTGGTTACTCTCTTAGTAACGCTAGCCATTGCTGTTACTACACTGCGTGTAGCCTTACCCAATTTAAATAAGTATCAATCTGAAATTGAGCTTTGGGTAAATCAACATTCCGGTTTTGAGTTTTCTATTCAAGACGTGGGTGGTTTTTGGCGTAACACTCACCCCTCCATAGCACTGCAAGGTGTAAAAGCCAGCCTTCCTAATGCAGAAGATGTGACCTTCTCTGTTGAGCGTGTTGAAGTCGAGTTTGACTTGATTCAATCGCTCGTTCAAATGCGTCCGGTTGTAGCCGATTTGGTCATGAATCAGATGTATCTTGATATCCGCTCTATTGACCTATTTGCTGGGCAAAACGAGACTGACAAACTCAAAGATTCCGGGTCTTCTAAGCGTGTGATGAAGGAGCTCGATAATCTGCTGCTGAAAACCTTGGTCGATGTCACCGCGAAAGATTCCACCATTTTGTATCGTGCTGTTTCTGATGAAGAGCGTCAGCTTGATATCGAAACTTTAAAATGGCAAAACTCTGGCAAACACCACCTCGCAGAAGGTGTGGTGAGCATCAAAGACGCCAACCTCAACTCTTTGTCAGTAAGCGCTAACTTTATTGATGGCGGTTCACTGACAGATGTAACTGGTGAGTTTTATGTCAGCGCAGATAACATCTCGATTAAACCTTGGTTAACCCGTTACATGCAGGCTGAGTCTGGCATTGAAACGGGGACCGTGAGCCTAAATAGCTGGCTCACGCTACGTAATAGCAAGCCAGTAAGTGCCTACGTCGAAGTGCTGCCTTCAGAATTGACCTGGAACGAAGATGGCAAGCATGACTTGATGCTTGAATCGGGCGTGTTTAAGTTGTCTCCTATCGATGATGGTTGGCAAGTAAATGGTCACTCACTTAACTTGAGAACCGATGATACGCCGTGGCCCGAACTCGATGTCGCATTTAAGTGGCAACAAGGCCCTTGGCAGCTTAATGTGTCTGAGCTCGATATCTCGACGATTACGCCGCTTATCAAGCTGCTGCCAGACTCAGAAGAGTCAACCAAGATGATAAATGTGCTGTCTCCGGGCGGTACGGTATCTGATATTCGTCTATCTATGGAATCTGGTATCGAGAGCCTACGTTACTCCGCCAGTTTTTCTGATCTTGCGATTGAGCAATGGGATTTAGTGCCGGGCTTTAGCCAAATTTCTGGTAGCGTGTTCGGCTCTATGACCGAAGCAAAAGCCAGCCTACATGTTATTGACGATGTATTCCCGTATGGCGATGTTTTCCAAGCGCCTTTAAACATCAAGCAAGGTCAAGTTGATATTGTATGGCAGCAAGACGAGAGCGGCTGGAAGCTTTGGTCTGATAAAGTCACGGCAGCCACGCCAGATTTACAAGTGTTAGGTGCGTTTCGATTAGATTTCCCTAAAGATGCGAGCCCTTACTTATCATTTTATGGTGAAGCAGACGCTTACAACGTTGGCGAAACATGGCGTTACCTACCGACCTTAGCGCTTGGGCAAGACCTGACTGATTACCTATCTACTGCGATTCAAGCGGGTAAGGCAGATACTGTCAAACTGTTGTGGCATGGTGAATTGGCTCAATACCCATACGCGAATCACGATGGTATTTTCCAAATCTGGGTTGGATTAGAAGACGCCAAGTTTAGTTTTGATACTGCGTGGCCGCTGATTACAGACCTGCAACTTGATCTATTGTTTGAGAATGATGCGATGCATCTCGATTCTCGCTCTGCACAATTAATGGATGTGACTGCCGATCGAATCACAGGTCGTATTCCTTATTTGGGTGAAGGCGGCCATATCGAGATAGAAGCAAAGGCCACCGCGTCAGGTAATGCGGTACGTGATTACATGACGGCTTCGCCACTGGTTGACTCCGTGGGTGCTGCGTTAACCGCACTGCAAGTTAGCGGTGATGTCTCTTCCGAATTCCAGCTTAATATCCCATTCGACTCTGATAAAGAAGCCAGAGCGTGGGGTTACGCTGACCTAAGCGGCAACCATGTTGAAATTGAAGCGCCACCAATGGTGTTAGAAAACACCACGGGTCGTATCGAGTTTGATAATGATGTTGTGACAGCGAATGGTTTAGCGGCAGACTTGCTTAAACAAGGCATCTCTATTGATTTTAAAGGGCAGAATGATGGCCCTGGCTATGCAGTTGATATTGACGTTCTGGGCGATTGGGATGTGAAACCTTTAGAGCCTTATATTGGAGAGCAATGGTTGAGTCGTCTATCTGGTCATGCACAATGGCAAAGTCAGATTGATATTCAACTCAATGATATCGGTTTTACTTACCAATTAGATTTACAGTCTGACCTAAAATATCTCGCGAGCGATTACCCATACCCACTGGCGAAAAAGTCATTAGAGAGTGGTTCTGCAAGGCTACAAGCATCGGGTAACCAAGAAGCGATTACTGCGCGTTTGCAGTTGCCGAATACCAAGTACCAAGCTGAAATTGATATCACAGGTGATGTGCCTGAGTTAACCGCGACCAACCTAGTGCTAGGTCGAGGCGGCTATAAAATTAGCCCTGTGGTTGGGCACCATGCATTGATTCGTACCGATAAGTTTAATGCTGATGATTGGCTTTCGGTGATCATGGAGCCGGTACAGCCATCAACTGCTGTTTTAAGCCAAATGAACACACCAACGATTCCAGCGCCAAGTCGTGTGACTTTTGAAAGTAAAGAGCTGATTCTTGGTGGTATTGCTTGGAATGATGTTGATTTTAGTGCACGCAAGAATAAACAAGCTTGGCAAATGGAAGTATCGAGCCAAGAGTTAGAAGGGGATATTAACTATCTGCCTCCTTATGATTTAACCGTGTCATTGGATCGCTTGCACCTGTTTGTTCCTGAATGGAGCGATAAATCAAAGCAAGAGCCATTGCTGCAACGTAAAGAGCAAGAAGCACCGTTGATCTCTGAGTTGGATCGAAAGATTCATGATGTGATGCCAAATCTCAAGTTAACTCTCAACGACTTCTGGCTGCAAGGCTATAAAGTTGGCAAGGTAGATGTTGAATTGGCTAGAGAAGACAATCGCATTGCGTGGAAAAAAATTCAGGTACGCAGCGGCGGCAACAAAGCGGATGTTAGTGGCTGGTGGGAATTGAATGGTGACCAGAGTCATTCATCGCTGAAAGTTGACGTTGAAGGTGAAAACAACAGTGAGTTGATGGAGCGCTTTGGCATCACCTCGGGAATTCAAAAAGCACCGTTTGAGCTAGAAGCTCAACTTGACTGGGACGGTTCACCTTGGGGTATCAAGATGGATACACTTGATGGTGATGTAAAAACCAAGTTCGGTAAAGGTATTATCTCAGATGTGAGCGGGGCGGCTCGCTTACTTGGTTTGTTTAGCTTAGATTCGATCATCCGTAAGATGCAACTCGATTTCTCAGATGTGTTTGATAAAGGTATGGCATTTAACAGCATCACAGGCACGGGCGAGATTCAAAACGGTATCTTCTTGACCAATGACCTGAACATGGATGCCGTGGCGGGTGAGATGAAGATCAAAGGTATCGCTAACCTAAATACTCGTCAGGTAGATGCAGAAGTAAACTTTACGCCAGATATCACATCGGGTATTCCAGTGCTAACAGCGTTTGCGGTAACGCCTCAAACAGCGTTGTATGTATTGGCGGTAACCACGGTGATTTCACCGGTTGTTGAGGTCTTTACTCAGGTTAATTACTCGGTGAAAGGTCCTCTGGATTCACCAACGGTAAGTGAGCTTTCACGTAGCTCTGGTGAGTTCCAACTTCCAGAAAATCTAAGAAAGTTGGCAGAGTAAAAGTAAGCCCTAATATACAGATAAATAGTGATTTCTGAATCATAATGAATGGAGAAACAGTGCACATGGATTGTGTTGGTTTGATTCAAATGACTTCGGGCCCAGACCCTGACTGCAACCTTGATTATCTCGCCCAAGAGATAGCCAAGTGTAAGGCGTTAGGGGCTAAATGGGTCGTTTGCCCAGAGAATGCATTGGTATTCGGTAGCAAAGCGGATTATCACCAGCATGCCGAGCCATTGAATGGTGGTCCATTGCAGAAAAAACTGGCTGAGTTAGCTAGGCTTCATCGTATTTGGATCATTGTGGGCAGTATGCCGATAAGCACAGCGAAAGGTGTCACCACCACGACTTTGGTGATAGACGACTTTGGCAGCTTAGTGGCTCATTATGACAAGCTACACATGTTTGATGTGGATGTCGCTGATGCTCACAAGTGCTATCGAGAGTCTGATATTTTCACTCCAGGTGACCGAGTTGTGACAACGGAAACGCCTTTTGGTCACTTAGGTTTAAGTATTTGTTATGATGTGCGCTTTCCTCACTTGTATTCAGAGTTACGCAAGCAAGGCGCGCAGATCATAGTGGTACCAGCCGCATTTACTGCGGTAACTGGTCAGGCGCACTGGGAAGCACTGTTAAGATGCCGGGCAATCGAAACACAATCGTGGATTGTTGCGGTAGGGCAAGGTGGTAAGCACCCTTGCCAAAGAGAAACATGGGGACACTCTATGGTGGTTGATCCCTGGGGAAGAGTGGTCGCACAGTTAGACCAAGATCCTAAAAGTATGGTGGTCGAGATAGACACATCCAGTTGTGAATCCATTAGGCAAAATATGCCAATCACACAACACACTCGATTTACCAATCAATTTTAATTACAAACAAGAGCCATCTATGAGCATTAATCAAATTGAAGAAGCGCTACTGAACCCAACAGGGCTTACGGAGCAAAATATCGCAGATACATTGGCGAGCATTGCTACCCGCCAAATTGATTATGCTGATATCTACTTTCAGTCAAGCTGGCACGAATCTTTGGTGCTAGAAGATAGCATTATTAAAGACGGCTCTTTCAATATCGATTGCGGTGTGGGTGTTCGTGCAGTATCTGGCGAAAAGACTGGCTTTGCTTACTCTGACCAAATCCAACTCGATGGTCTAAAGCAAAGTGCTATTGCAGCTCGTGGTATCGCGAAGCAAGGTCAAAATGGCAAGGTGCAAGCCTTCAAGCGCAACGCTAACCAAACTTACTATGATGCAGTTAACCCGCTAGCAAGCTGGGAAAAACAGCAAAAAACAGAACTTCTTAAGTCATTGGACGCTTACATTCGTACTAAAGAACCTATGGTAACGGAAGTTTCAGTGAGCTTAAGTGGTGTGCATGAGCAGATGCTGGTTGCTGCGACGGATGGTACCTACGCAGGCGATATTCGTCCGCTTGTTCGTCTATCAATCAGTGTACTTGCACAGAAAGGCGATCGCCGTGAGCGTGGTAGTGCTGGTGGTGGTGGCCGTTTTGGTTACGACTTCTTCCTAAGCGATGACAAAGGTACTCAAGTTGCTTACCAATTTGCTGATGAAGCGATTCGCCAAGCGCTTGTTAACCTTGAAGCCGTTGCCGCGCCTGCTGGTGCAATGCCTGTGGTTCTTGGTTCTGGTTGGCCGGGCGTTCTACTGCACGAAGCGGTAGGTCACGGTTTAGAAGGTGACTTCAACCGTAAAGAGTCTTCAGTATTCTCTGGTAAAGTTGGTGAACAAGTTACTTCAAGCTTATGTACGATTGTCGATGACGGTACATTGACTGACCTTCGTGGTTCATTGAACGTCGATGATGAAGGTGTTAACGGTCAGTACAACACGTTGATCGAAAACGGTATCTTAAAAGGTTACATGCAAGACAAGCTGAACGCTCGTTTAATGGGTGTTGCACCAACCGGTAACGGTCGTCGTGAGTCTTACGCGCATCTTCCAATGCCGCGTATGACGAACACCTACATGCTACCGGGTGAGCACACACCAGAAGAGATTATTGCGACAGTCGATAAAGGTATCTACGCACCAAACTTCGGTGGTGGTCAGGTAGATATTACGTCTGGTAAGTTTGTATTCTCAGCTTCTGAAGCCTACATGATTGAGAACGGTAAGATCACTCATCCCGTTAAGGGCGCAACACTGATCGGCTCTGGTATCGAAGCGATGCAGCAGGTGTCTATGGTGGGTAACGATCTAAGTATCGACCGTGGTGTTGGTGTATGTGGCAAGGCTGGTCAAAGCGTGCCAGTGGGTGTTGGTCAACCAACATTGAAGCTAGATTCGTTAACGGTTGGTGGTACTGAGTAAATCAGGCTCGCTGAAGCAGCGTTAGCACAAAAATAGAATTGAAAAGCGCCTCCATTGTGAGGCGCTTTTTGTTTTTAAAGGAGGGGGGAGTAATAGCAAAAAGTGATTACATGTTCTCTTCCGCAAACTCTGCCAGTCGGCTACGTACCACGCCATTGAGGTGGATATTGGCACTGCCTTCGAAGTTTTTAAAACGCTCAACCATGTAGGTTAAACCTGAAGTTACAGGGGTTAGGTAAGACGAATCGATTTGCGCTAGGTTCCCTGAGCAGACAATCTTGGTGCCTTCACCACAACGGGTGATGATGGTTTTGATTTGTGAAGCAGTCAGGTTTTGACACTCATCGAGAAGCACAAACGCATTCTGGATGGAACGGCCGCGCATGAAGTTGATCGACTTGAACTGGATATTGGCTTTATCACAGATGTACTTCATTGACCCTTCGGTGCAGTGGTCGTTTTTGTGCAGCGCCTCCAATGTATCGGTGACGGCGGCCAACCAAGGCAGCATCTTCTCTTCCTCAGTACCAGGAAGGAAGCCAATAGACTCACCAATGTCAGGCGTGTTTCGGGTGACGATGATCTTATCGAACTGTTTACGCTCAATGGTTTGCTCAAGTGCTGCGGCCATCGCGAGCAGTGTTTTACCACTACCTGCCGCGCCAGTTAGGATCACCAGGTCAATATCTGGGTCGAGTAGCGCATCAATTGCCATTCCCTGATAAATATTCTTAGGTGTGATGTCCCAGGCTCTGCGATTCATTAGGCGTTCACGGCTTAAGTCTCTGAGTGTGACGGTTTCGGTATCAATCTCTTCAACTCTTGCTGCAAAGTCGCTCTCTTCATCAATCACATATTGGTTGAGGAAGGTAGGTTCGAAAGGCTCTCTTGCTAACGTATGGAAGGTTTTGCCAGCTAAGGTCTTACTTTCCACATTGTCGATACCATCCCAAAATGCGCCCTCAAGTTGTTGGAAACCTTTGGTGAGGTATTGGATATCATCGATGAGTTGGTCGGTTTGATAATCTTCAACGAAGCGTACGCCCGCGCCTTTTGCACGTAAACGCATGTTGATGTCTTTGGTGATGAGAACCACTTCACGTGGCGCACGTTTATTTTGAAGGTAGAGTACAGCGTTGAGGATTCGGTTATCGCCTGCCTTGTCGTCGGCAAAGGCTTTGATGCTTTCTTGAAGTTCGTAATCGGCGAGTATTGAGATACTGCCTGAGGCCTTAATGTCTTTAGTAAAAGGGATGCCTTCCGATATTTGGTCTGGTGTGGCTTCCCTGAATAAATCTTCGAGAGTTCGAATCGCAATTCTCGCATCTCGTGCAACGTCCCTCTTACTGTCTTTGATTCTGTCTAGTTCTTCTAGCACTGTCATGGGGATAACGACATCGTGCTCTTGGAAAGAAAATATAGCGAAGGGTTCGTGAAGTAGGATATTGGTGTCTAAAACAAATAGCTTCCGGTTGGTCTCGCCCATAGCATCTCCTTGCCGCGTGCGGCTTGCTTTGCATCGATTGAACGTAGATTAAGCTCACTTAAAGGTTAGTCTCTCATTCTGGTGATAGTCAACTGCTCACCTAAACTTCAACGAGAAAAATATTGCCATATTGTGATCGGTGAACATGGCGTGTTCACTAACGGCAGCAATCTACTACCAATAGGTTAACCATGTTTTTTTGACAGTTTGATTGCATTGGCGAAAACAGAAAAAAAGCATGAAATCATCTCCTTTAGACGTGACCTAAATCACAGCATCGAGTAAGATTAGCGACCTTTTTCTGCACCATTTTCTCGAGATATTTATTATCTAGAGCGCACTTAAAAAGTGGCTGCAAACTAGGCATTTTTGGCTATATTTTTAGTTCAAGAGCAGTAAGATTCTTGTTTCAAATATCAGTTAAAAAGACCAAATTCCAACTATAAGATTGAGGTAGTCGATTCATGACATTTGCTTTGGGGCAACGCTGGATAAGCGATACGGAGAGCGATTTAGGTTTAGGTACCGTTGTAGCAATGGATGCTCGCACAGTGACACTAATGTTTGCAGCATCAGAAGAAAACCGTGTGTATGCACGTACGGATGCTCCCGTAACCCGAGTAACGTTTAATGTGGGCGATGTCATCGAATGCCAAGAAGGTTGGTCTTTGTCTGTCGAAGAAGTTATCGAAGATAAAGGGTTACTAACCTACCTAGGTACACGCGAAGATACCCAAGAATCAGAAGTGACTCTGCGTGAAATCTTTTTAAGCAACCAGATTCGTTTTAATAAGCCACAAGATAAACTGTACGCAGGTCAAATCGACCGTATGGATAACTTCGTGTTGCGTTACCGTGCACTAAGCAATCAATACCAACAGCACAAGAGCCCAATGCGTGGCTTGTGTGGTATGCGTGCTGGCCTAATTCCTCACCAGTTGTATATCGCTCATGAAGTTGGCCGCCGTCATGCGCCACGTGTTTTGCTAGCCGATGAAGTTGGCCTAGGTAAAACCATCGAAGCGGGTATGATCATCCATCAACAGGTGTTGTCTGGTCGTGCGGAACGTATCTTGATTGTGGTGCCTGAAACACTACAACACCAATGGCTAGTTGAGATGATGCGTCGTTTCAATCTGCACTTTTCTATCTTTGATGAAGAGCGTTGTATTGAAGCCTTTGCAGAATCAGATAACCCATTTGATACCCAGCAATACGTTCTGTGTTCGTTAGATTTCTTACGTAAGAGCCGCAAGCGCTATGAGCAAGCACTTGAAGGTGAGTGGGATCTATTGGTTGTCGATGAAGCGCACCACCTTGAGTGGAGCCAAGACAAGCCAAGCCGCGAATACCAAGTGGTAGAAGGCTTAGCAGAAAATACTCCTGGTGTGCTTTTGCTGACAGCGACTCCTGAGCAATTGGGCCGTGAGAGTCACTTTGCACGTCTGCGTCTATTGGATCCTGACCGCTTCTACGATTACGAAGCCTTCGTTGAAGAAGAAGATCAATACGCACCGGTTGCTGACGCTGTTACCGCACTATTCTCAGGCGTGAAACTTGAAGACAGTGCGAAGAATCAGATTACTGAACTGCTTTCTGAGCAAGATGTTGAGCCTCTGTTCCGCGTTATCGAAGGCGATAGCAGCGAAGAAGAGCAAGCATTAGCGCGCCAAGAGCTGATTGATAACCTTATGGATCGCCATGGTACTGGCCGTGTTCTATTTAGAAACACACGTGCCGCTATCAAAGGCTTCCCTAAGCGTAACGTAAACCTACTGCCGATGGACATTCCAACGCAGTACACCACGTCGATGCGTGTATCAGGCATGATCGGTGGCAAGATGGCACCAGAAGCTCGTGCGATGAAGATGCTTTACCCTGAAGAGATCTTCCAAGAGTTTGAAGGTGAAGACTCAAGCTGGTGGCAGTTCGATTCGCGTGTTAACTGGCTGATTGAAAAGATCCAAGACAAGCGAAGCGAAAAAATCTTAGTGATCGCATCACGTGCAAGTACTGCTCTTCAATTAGAGCAAGCACTACGTGAGCGTGAAGGTGTACGTGCAACCGTATTCCACGAAGGCATGTCGATTCTAGAGCGTGATAAAGCAGCGGCTTATTTTGCTCAAGAAGAGGGCGGTGCTCAGGTTCTTATCTGTAGTGAAATCGGCTCTGAAGGCCGTAACTTCCAGTTCGCTAACCAGTTAGTGATGTTTGATCTTCCGTTCAACCCAGACTTGCTTGAGCAACGTATTGGTCGTTTGGATCGTATTGGTCAACAGCGTGATATCGATATTCATGTTCCTTACTTGAAAGGCACATCACAAGCGATCCTAGCGCGTTGGTTTGACGAAGGTCTGAATGCATTTGCGGAAACTTGTCCAACAGGTCGCACAGTGTATGACAAGTACTCAGATGTGCTGATCGAAATGTTGGCTTCTGGTAACACAGAACAGCTTGATGAAGTGATCGAAGAGTCAGCAAAGTTAAACCAAAGCCTAAAAGCGGATCTAGAAAAAGGTCGCGATCGCCTACTAGAGATGCACTCAAACGGCGGCGACAAAGCGCACGAGATCGCAGAGAAGATTGCATCAACTGATGGCGATACTAACCTAGTGACTTTCGCTCTCAGCCTGTTCGACACCATTGGCTTGAACCAAGACGACAAAGGTGAAAATGCGTTAGTAGTAACACCATCTGAGCACATGATGGTACCAAGCTACCCTGGCTTACCTTATGAAGGTGCGACGATCACGTTTGACCGTGATACCGCGCTTTCGCGTGAAGACATGAACTTCATTAGCTGGGAACACCCAATGATTCAGGGTGGTATTGATCTACTACTTAGCGAAGGCGTTGGTACTTCTGCGGTATCACTACTTAAGAACAAAGCGCTGCCAGTTGGCACTATCCTGCTTGAATTGGTTTACCTGGTGGATGCACAAGCACCAAAGCGTAGTGGTATCAGCCAGTTCCTACCTAAGACTCCAATTCGTTTGATGATGGATGGCCGTGGTAACGACCTATCTGCTCAGGTTGAGTTTGATAGCTTCAACCGTCAGTTAAGCCCAGTGAACCGTCACCTAGCAAGTAAGCTAGTTAACTCGGTACAAGGCGAAATTCACAAGCTAATCGAAGCGGGTGAGGCACAAGTTCTTCCTAAAGTTGAAGAAGTGCGTCAGCAAGCGCAGAGAGATATGCAGACAAACCTGAATGGTGAACTAGAGCGTTTACAAGCACTGAAAGCGGTGAACCCAAACATTCGTGATGAAGAGCTAGAAGTGATCGAAGCTCAAATTAACGAACTGACAGGCTACATCAGCAAAGCTCAGGTTCAACTAGATTCGCTACGCCTGATTGTGGTTTCTCACAATTAATATTAGCTAGTCAGTGAACAATAAATAAGGCCTTCATCATGAAGGCCTTATTTTTATCTCGAGTTTGTAGATGGTGGTGATTGGAGGGTTACATTAACCATTTCCACCAAACAAATACGGCTAAGAAACCGAATAAGTAAATTAGGCCTGCGACAGACAACCATTTTAGTTTGCTGCCAATGGCTAGCGCTTCTGGAAGCTTAGCTTTATTCACCAAGATGAAGTTAAGCAGAGCGAAGAATGGCGTCGTTGCGAAAGCAAGTACCATTGCGAAATCGAGCATTGGCATCAATGCAGCGCTGAAGAACATCACAATCGCGAGTGCTGCGATAGAGACAATGATAATCCAGCCTTGCAGCATGCGCGGACTCGACTCTTTGTTGAGCAACAGACGTTGTGATTCCGCGAGCACACGAGAGTAGCCGTCGATAACCGTAATCGTACTACCAAAGATACAGAAGAAAGCGATAAGGGCGATGAGTGGGCGTGACCATTCACCAATTGTCGATGCGTAAATACCAACTAACTGGTGAGTAAAGCCCACACCAGAGCGAGACAGTTCCACGCCTGAACCGTGAAGTACGAGAGCACCCAAAGCGACAAACACTAAAGCAAGTAGTGCAGTACCAATGTAACCGACGTTAAAGTCGAATAAGGCAGATTGAGCTGTGACTTCTTGTTTCTCTTTCTGGCTTTTTAGCCACATAGAGGTGATGCTTGAAATCTCGATAGGCGCCGGCATCCAACCCATGGTCACCACGATAAAACCAATAGCAGCTAATGACCAAGGTGATGGAGGGACAAAAGCAGCATCCGGTTCGACAGGTGAGCCAATAGCGATTGCGACGGCGGCCAGAGTGGTGATCGTTAGGATCGCCATGATCGCTTTTGAAAGGGTGTCCAGAGCACGATAGTGTCCTGCAAATAAGATGATCAAGCAGGTCGCGAGTACGATCATACAAAGCGTACTGGTTGCTAGCTCAAAAGGAATGAAGTAGCTAAGCAAACTCGCACTAAATAGCAGTAGTGCGGCTGTGTTTACGACGGCTGAAATAGCGCTTAGTATCGAAAAGATCACTAGGTAAGGGCGACCTAGGTTTGAGTAACCCTCAACCAAGCTTTGTCCAGTACCAAGTGTGTATTGGATACCGGCACGAAAGAATGGGTACTTGAATAGGTTTACTAGGATGATTAGAGCTGCCAGTTGCCAACCATAGATGGCTCCGGCTTTGGTTGAGGCTACTAAGTGTGAACCACCGACTGCAGCAGCGGCCATCATAATACCTGGGCCAAGAGACTTAATTAAACTGGATAGGGGAGCTGAGGTTTTTGTTGTGGTTGTTTTAACCGTACTGTCCATCATGGTTCCTTCGATGTTGGCTTGTTATTTTCCGTTACCCTATCAATACCATGTTTTGTAAACTCGTCAACTTTTATGTACAAAAACATTAAAAATTGTATTTATTAATAAACGAATTAACTGTGAATTATTTGTTCACTAGTAAATAAGAGGCTTCAATGGCGCTAGAGCAGTACACACCACCACGCGAACCTTGGATTGATATTGTTTATCAAGATGATGACATTCTGGTGGTGAATAAGCCTGCGGGGTTACTTTCAGTACCGGGTAGGCTGCAAGAGCATTACGACAGTATGTGGAGTCGTTTGGTAGAGGAGTTCGTTGATATTCAAGTGGTTCACCGCTTGGATATGTCGACCTCTGGCTTGATGTTGTTGGCTAAGCATAAGCAGGCAGAACGTCACTTGAAGAAGCAGTTCCAATATCGCCTGACGCACAAACTGTATTACGCACGCGTATGGGGATCGGTTGAGCACAAAGAAGGTTTGATTGATCTGCCACTCATCTGTGATTGGCCAAATCGCCCTAAGCAGAAAGTCTGTTTTGAAGACGGCAAACCATCACAAACTCGTTATGTGGTAGAGCAGCAAGAACCCCAAACGACTTTACTTAAGTTACTGCCAATTACCGGGCGTTCTCACCAATTGAGAGTGCACTGCATGGAAATAGGTGCACCGATTGTGGGCGATGAGTTTTACGCAACTCCAGAAGCGTTTGAATACAGTGATAGGCTAGCTTTACATGCGTGTGAGTTGAGCTTTTATCATCCAGCGAATAATCAGCTGTTCAAAGCCTTTGTTCCCTGTGACTTTTATCCTCAAGCATCCCCACAAATCGAACAGCACTTTGAAATTGCGTCTGAGCTTCCAGACTACAGTAAGCTAAAAGCTTAGAATGGACTGATTAATAGGTTTAACCAAGGAAGAAGAATGCCAACGTTGAAAGTCGTGTTTCTCGATAGAGCGACCATCCCGTCTCAAATTCATTTAAAACCTCTGAGCTTTGAGCATGAATGGGTGGAGTATGATTTCACGGCTCCTGAGCAAGTATCGGAGCGAGTTGAAGAAGCTGATGTGGTTATCACTAACAAGGTAGTACTCAATGAGTCGAATCTCGCTGGTGCGAAAAAGCTCAAGTTGATCGCGGTTTCAGCGACCGGTGTCAACAATGTCGATGTTGAATACTGCAAATCTAAAGGCATTGCAGTGACAAACGTACAAGGCTACGCGACTCAATCGGTTCCTGAACATGTCATCGCAATGCTGTTTGCACTTAAAAGAAACCTTGTCGGGTATCATAAAGACATTGAGGCGGGCGAGTGGCAAAAGGACAAGCAGTTCTGTTTCTTTACTCATCCGATTCAAGATGTGGCTGGCAGTACATTGGGTTTAATGGGCAGTGGCAGTTTAGGCCAAGCCACCGCAATGTTAGCCAAAGCGATTGGTATGAAGGTAATGTTTGCCGAGCGAAAAGGAGCAGAATCTTGTCGAGATGGGTATCTGCCTTTTGATACGGTATTACAGCAAGCGGATGCGATAAGCCTGCATTGCCCTTTGACTGATGCGACCCAAAATCTGATTTCAGAGCGAGAGCTGACTATGATGAAATCGAGCGCAGTCTTGATCAATGCCGGACGTGGAGGTCTAGTCGATGAGCGGGCTTTGGTTGAAGCTCTGAAGGACAATCAAATCGCTGGAGCGGGTATGGATGTGTTCACACAAGAGCCAGCTGACAACTCAAATCCACTGTTGGCTAACAGCCACTTGCCGAACTTGCTACTCACACCGCATGTGGCGTGGGGCAGCGACAGCTCTATTCAAAAACTTTCTGATATCTTAATGGATAATATTGATGGTTTTGTCGCAGGTCACCCGCAAAACATAGTGAATTGACTCAGCATGAGTTGAAAACAAAAAAGGTTGGCTTGTAGGCCAACCTTTTTAGATTGTGTGTCGATTAAATGACTTAACCTTGCGGTTTAACCACCAATACATTGATTGGTGAGTTCTGTACTACTTTGCTTGCAACCGAGCCAAGTACCACTTTGTCGATTTTCGAACGCTTATGGCTAGGCATTACGATAAGGTCGGCGCCAAGCTTTTCTGCGTAATCAAGAATCGTCGCGTAGGTTTTACCTTCAGCAACATGAACTTTGTAAACCACTTCATCGTCGATGTGTTTGTCGGCGAACTCTTTCAGCTGATTTTTAACATCCAGCTTCATTTGGTTCGCTGCATCTTTCGGGAAGTAAGACGCCACCATCGACATGTGAATGCCTGGTAGTACGTTCAGAATATGGATTTCAGCATTGCTGTGTTTTGCGTGCCATACCGCCAGCTCGACTGCCTTATCAGAAAAGCCTTTGTCATTAAGATCAACAGGAACAAGGATTTGTTTATACATGTATTCGTCTCTTTTTAATCAGTGCCAAGCTCTCACTTAGCACTGTAATTATCCTTTCCATGTAATAAAGCTAAATAGCGTTAAGCACTACTCAGCCTTATCCATTACGCGCTAATCTCATCCTTACGAGCACGTCTTCTTTGGTTCATCGCTAAACCAATCAAAATGATCAGAGCTGGTAAGAATACCCACTCTTTCATTGGTCGATCTGCATCTTGGATAACCGATTTGATTTCCCAATCGAAATCAATACCAGCTGCTTCTGCAGGGCTACCGAACTCAACCATATCAACAATCATCTTGCCTTCTGATTCAGTCAGCATTAGACCCATAGAGGCAATACGATCTTCACTTGAGGTCGCAGAGTCTTCAAACGGTAGGCGAACAGTCTTTTCAGAATAGTCACCTTCTAAGTTTTCGCCACCCACTCTTAGTTCAAGTGATTGTCCCACATCTAGCTTTTCTGTGATTTGAGCAATCTCAACTCCAGGTGAAAGAACCTTCTCTGGGTAAATCATGTCCCACCAGAAGCCAGGGCGGAAGAAAGTGAAGGTCAATGCAATAAGCAGAACCGTTTCCCACCACTTGTTCTTAGTGAACCACCAACCTTGTGTTGCAGCTGCGAAGATAAGTACCGCAGTTACAGATGAGAAGATAGTCAGTGCTAAGTGCCACCAAGAATCAATACCCATCAATAGTAGCTGGGTGTTGAAGATGAACATGAACGGCAAGATAGCGGTACGGATATCGTAGGTGAAGCCTTGGATACCAGTGCGAATCGGGTCTGATTTCGCAATTGCCGCTGCTGCAAACGCTGCGAGACCTACCGGAGGTGTATCATCTGCAAGAATACCGAAGTAGAACACGAATAAGTGCACTGCAATCAGTGGGATGATAAGACCGTGCGCTGCACCCAGAGTAACAATTACCGGCGCCATCAGGGTCGATACAACGATGTAGTTTGCTGTGGTTGGCAAGCCCATACCTAGGATCAAGCTGATTACCGCAGTGAAGAGCAACATAAGGATGATGCTACCGCCTGAGATAAACTCAACGAAGTCAGTCATTACAAGACCGATGCCCGTCAGCGTTACCACGCCTACAACAGTACCAGCAGCTGCTGTCGCTACACCGATGCCGATCATGTTACGTGCACCTGACACCAAGCTTTCAGCCAGATCAACGAAACCAGCTTTGGTTTGTTCTGCAAGATCGTCTGATTTGTTCATCAGAGTCATCAAAGGACGCTGGGTGATCAAGATGAAGATCATGAACACTGTTGCCCAGAATGCAGATAGGCCAGGTGAGAAACGTTCAACCGTCAGACACCAAACTAGCACGACGATAGGCAGTAAGAAGTGTAAACCTGATTTAATTGTTGGGCCTGGATCTGGAACTTCTTTTAGATCCGCATCGATTTCCATGCCACCTTCAGCTGCGTATTTTGTAGATACGCGAACCAGAGCAACATAAGCGATTAATAGCGCCACAGTAACGATTGGTGTTGCTGCTTCGCCAAATACATCTTTCGTCCAACCGACACCGTAGTAAACCGCGGCACTGATAACACATAGACCTAAAATGGTCCCAGTGAAAGAGAGTAGGCTTTGTACAATAGTTGGTGTGTGACGACGAGGTAGGCCAGTCATGCCTGCTTTACATGCTTCTAGGTGAACAATGTAAATCAGAGCGACGTAAGAGATCAGAGCTGGCAGTAGCGCCGCCTTGATAACTTCCACATACGAAATACCCACATATTCCACCATCAGGAATGCGGCAGCACCCATGATAGGTGGTGTAAGCTGACCATTGGTTGAAGCCGCAACTTCTACCGCGCCTGCTTTTGTTCCAGGGAAACCAACACGCTTCATCAGTGGAATGGTGAAGGTACCAGTGGTTACTACGTTAGCAATCGAAGAGCCAGAAACCAGGCCAGATAAGCCAGAAGCCACAACGGCTGCTTTTGCAGGACCGCCTTTCATGTGACCAAGCAATGAGAATGCGACCTTGATGAAGTAAGCACCTGCGCCCGCGCGCTCAAGCATTGCACCAAACAGTACAAACAAGAATACGAATGACGTTGAAACGCCCAGTGCTACACCGAATACACCCTCAGTTGTTAGCCACAGGTGCGACATTGCCTTGTTCAGGCTCGCACCTTTGTGGGCGATAACGTCTGGCATGTGTGGGCCACCAAAGGTGTAAAGTAGGAATACTGCTGCCACAACCATAAGAGGTGGACCTAAAGCGCGTCTTGTTGCTTCAAGCAGTAGAACCATACCAAATACAGCGGCAACAATATCGAATGTTGTTGGCGCACCTGAACGGCCAGCAAGTTCTGTGTAGAAAATGTAGATATAAGAAGCTGAAAAACTACCTGCAAGCGCTAATATCCAGTCGACAGCTGGGATGTAGTCCCGTGGCGAGTTCTTCATTGCTGGATAAGCGGTAAAAGCTAGGAAAATAGCAAAGGTAAGGTGAATTGCTCGAGCTTCGGTGTCGTTTAAAATTCCGAAGTTAAAAATGAACGGCAGCGGAGATGCATACCAAAGTTGGAACAGTGACCAACATAGAGGCACAAACCATAAAATACGGCCTTGAATACCGCGGGGGCTACGCGCACCAGTGTCTGATTGTGCCACCATTTCTTGCACATCTGGAGACGGTGATGTTGTCTGCGTCATGTACTTTATCCTTATTATTGATGGTCTGCCTTTCTTACGAACAACGAGACGTTATTTCTTTCCTATCTAGTGTAGTGAATGGATAGGGAAATGCGTTTTTTGTTCGTCTTTGTCTTAGGCTTGATACGAAGGTAAGTTCGCCAAATTGGAGAAACTTAAAGGTTTGCTCTTTTCACTTAAGTTATTTTTATAAAACGTGAAAAGCCAATAAGGAGGACCAGCCTCCTTATTGGTGTAGTAGGCTTAAAGTAGAATTACTTTAGAAGGCCCACTTCTTTGTAGTATTTTTCTGCACCTGGGTGAAGAGGGATAGAGATACCCGCTTTAACCATGTCTTCTTTTTTCAGGTTAGCAAATGCTGGGTGTAGGCGTTTGAAAGTGTCAAAGTTTTCAAATACTGCCTTAGCAACGTTGTATGCAACTTCATCAGAAACGTCTGAAGTGGTTACCATAGTTGCTGCAACACCGAAGCTGTTTACATCAGCATCTGTACCACGGTACATGCCTGCAGGAACTGTGCTGTATGCGTAGTATGGGTTTTCAGCTACGATTTTGTCGATCTGTGGACCTGTTGCTGAAACCAGTTTTGCATCACAAGATGTTGTTGCTTCTTTGATTGATCCGTTCGGGTGACCAACCATGTAGATGAATGCATCGATCTTGTTGTCACAAAGTGCTTGTGAACGCTCAGAACCTTTAAGCTCAGAAGCTAGCTTGAAGCTGTCATTAGTCCAACCCATCGCGTCCATTACAACGCCCATAGTTGCACGGTCACCTGAACCTGGGTTACCAATGTTTACACGCTTACCAGCTAGGTCAGCAACGTTGTTGATGCCAGCATCGGTACGAGCGATGATGTTAAACGGTTCTGTATGTAGAGAGAACATAGCGCGTAGTTTTTTGTACTCGCCCTGATCTTTGAACTTACTTGTACCGTTGTAGCCATGGTACTGCCAGTCAGACTGAACAACACCGAAATCTAGTTCACCAGCACGGATGGTGTTAACGTTGTAGATTGAACCACCAGTAGACTCTACAGAACAACGAATGTTGTGGTCTTTGCGGCCCTTGTTCACTAGCTTACAAATCGCACCACCAGTTGGGTAGTAAACACCTGTTACTGAACCAGTACCAATTGTGATGAACTCTTGAGCGTTAACAGCGCCAGCGCCCATTACAGCAGCTGCAATAGCACCAACTTTGATAAGTTTGGTAAATGCCATGAATTTCCCTTCCTTTATTCATTATTAACCCAAAAACAAGTGTAGTTGTTTCTGGAGTTTCCTATTTGGAAACGGCACCTTTTTCAATCCATGTGATGAAAAAGTGTCTGAATAATATCAAAAATTGGCAGAAAATTACTCGAATGTTAAAAGATATAGCTAAAAAATCTAACAAATGATGCCTAGATCTTGTG
>NZ_MCYD01000589.1:0-19317 GCF_002876325.1 Vibrio sp. 10N.261.52.A1 | reverse complement strand
AGGCTAGGTTAATCAAAAATCAAAAGCGCAGATCGAAAGGTCTGCGCTTTTTTATTTCCTAAGATTTAGGAACCAGTGCGAAACAATTGAGGTTTGCAGTTTGCTGTTCTAAAAATCTCCACTACGCTAAATGTTATGGAATCAATTTGTTAGGCCATGAATTTCTGTATGTGTGCAGGTTTGGCTATGCAAAAACTGAATCAATCATCGTGGCATAAGAGGGAACAATGAAAACAACAATCACAAAAGCAGTTGCAGTGGCAGCGATTGTCATGTCGTTAGCTGGGTGTGTAGGTAGTAACGCCGTTACTGGTAAATTAATGAAGTTCAACGTTGAGGTTGTAGATAACCGTTACGCTCGTGCAGGGGTTAACTTCTTGCTTGCTCCGGTTTATGCACTAACAACCGCAGCCGATTACATCGTATTTAACTCGATCGAATTCTGGGCGGGTAAAAACCCACTGACTGGTGCGCCTCACATCTTCGATAGTAAAGTCGATACCATGATTGATGTGAACGACAGCCTTGATGATTCACTAAAAGAAGCACCACTTGGCTTCAATAATCGCCAGATTGAATGGGGTGAAATGCAGCAAATCGATGAAAACACGATTCGTATGGATATCACTTACAACGATGGTCAGAAAGCAGTATTGCTGGGTGTTCGCGATGGCGATAAGGTCAGCTACTACATGGATGGCACACTAGTATCTGAAACCTCTATCCAGGCTCTAGAGCAGTTAGCCGCTGAGAAAGTGTAACGTCTTTCATTATCTACAGATAAAAGAAAAGCCGCTGGATTTAACCCCAGCGGCTTCGTATTTTCTAGCATCTAGTTTAGTTGTTGCTGTGTAGCTCGCTGTTTAGTTCAACAGCAGACTTGTTCGCTAGGCACTCAATTTGACCTGTGATTGAGTTGCGACGGAACAGCAGATCAGAAACACCAGCTAGGTCGCGAGCTTTAATGATTTCTACTTCGTTGCCTTCTTTATCTAGCATGCGAACTTTCGTACCAGCCGTTACATATAGACCAGACTCAACAGTACAGCGGTCGCCCATTGGGAAGCCAAGACCTGCGTTTGCACCTAGTAGGCAGTTTTCGCCGATAGAGATAACCATAGTACCGCCACCAGACAGAGTACCCATGATAGAAGCGCCGCCACCGATGTCTGAACCGTTACCTACAACAACACCTGCAGAGATACGACCTTCAACCATGCTTACGCCTGTTGTACCCGCGTTGAAGTTGATGAAACCTTCGTGCATTACCGTTGTGCCTTCACCCACATGTGCGCCAAGACGAACACGAGAAGTATCAGCAATACGAATACCTGTTGGTACCACGTAATCCACCATTTTAGGGAATTTGTCTACGCAATCTACAGACAGAGAGCGACCAGCTAGGCGAGCTTCGATTTGACGATCCGCCAGTTCAGGAAGATCGATTGGACCTTCGTTAGTCCATGCGATGTTGTGCAGTAGACCGAAGATGCCGTCTAGTACGGTACCGTGTGGTTGAACTAGGCGGTTAGAGATAAGTTGTAGCTTAAGGAAGCCTTCAGCAACAGATGCTGGCTTCTCGTCAGTCGCAAGAACAACAAGAACAAGTGGCTGTTCAGATGCTGCTGCTTTTTCTGCGAAAGATGCGTTTGCTGCATCGTCGTTTGCTGCGAATGCTTTCGCTAGTTCTGCGCTTTGTGCAGCAGAGATTTCGATAGCTTGGTTGCCTTCAGTGTAACCTGCTACTTCACCAACAGCCGCTACTAGAGCGTCGCTTGGGTTTAGAAGTGGGCTAGGGAAGAACGCTTCAATGATTTTATTGTCGCGGTTTTTGGTTGCCGTACCGAAGGCTAGTGAAAAGAAAGCCATGTTGAATCTCCATGTGTTGAGTCTTGATTTTGCTATTTCTTAACAGCAGCTCGAATAACCAGTGCTGTCGTTAGCAAAGTTAATTTAATTGCGTTCATCATAAAGAGAGCGCCCTCGTTATGAAAGGGCGCATCGGGATAAAGTCTGTAAAATGATATTGCTTGTCTTTTGAGAGATATTTTTCTGCAATGAGAAAACGCTGAAGATCAATACAAATTGGCGGATATATGAGTCAATATTCCCCTGAGTGAGCATTTAAACAAACAGTGCCTTATGAGCTTGCTCGATACCTTCAATCAACATTTGCATACCGATAACTGCCAGTATCAAACCCATCATTCGAGTAATCACGTTCAGTGCGCTTGGCCCTACCGCTTTCACGAAGCGTTCGCCAAAAACAAACAACACGTAGGTTAAGGTGCACAGTAGGCCGAAAGCGATGATGGTGATAATGGTCTCATAGATGCCTTCGGTGCTGGCAAAGTTCATCGCGGTGGCTATTGTCCCCGGGCCAGCCAGTATCGGCATGGCCAGTGGCGAGACCGCGATACTTAGAGCCGCGTCTTGTTGGGCATCTGAGTTAACCTTCTCTTTCGCCTTCGAGTGTGTCGATTCACCTTGTAGCATGTGAAAGCCAATCAAGAAGACCAAAATTCCGCCAGTGATGCGCAGGGCATAAAGCGTGATACCAAAAAGGTCGAAGATCAGCTTGCCAGAAATGGCAAACGTACTGACGATGATAAATGCGATAAACACTGAGCGGAACGCGATCGACTTAACTGTCTCCCTGTCGTTGTCGCCTGTTAAACCAAGAAAGATCGGCGTATTAGCGATAGGGTTCATGATGGCGAAAAAGCCCATGAACACTGTGATGGTATGAATGATGAGCTCTTTCATATTATTCCTTTAAAAAGATGCAGTTAAATACACATGTTGAATAAGAATAGATACTAGAGCAAGTATGAATAAAAAACAGCCAGCATAGGGCTGGCTGTATGGTTTTAGTGATGGGAGTAGAGTTTTGACTGTGTGTTGGTGTCGATTTTTCAACTAACGCCTAGGCTTGAGGCGCTAAATGCTGACAATCATTTCTATCGTTATGCCCTTTGAGACTCGCTTACCGCGACAGCCAGTGCAACCGTAGCACCTACCATTGGGTTGTTGCCCATGCCGATGAAACCCATCATTGCAACGTGAGCAGGAACTGAAGAGCTACCTGCAAACTGGGCGTCTGCGTGCATTCTGCCCATGGTGTCTGTCATGCCGTAAGATGCAGGGCCTGCAGCAACGTTGTCTGGGTGTAAAGTTCGACCTGTACCACCGCCTGAAGCGACTGAGAAGTAAGGCAGACCTTGGCGAGTACGCTCTGCTTTGTAGATACCCGCAACAGGATGCTGGAAGCGCGTTGGGTTGGTTGAGTTACCCGTAATGCTCACATCTACCTCTTCTCTGTGCATGATTGCCACACCTTCACGAACATCATCGGCGCCGTAGCATAAGATCTCGCCACGAGGGCCATTTGAGAAACGGCGGCGTTCTGTTTCAACGAGTTCACCGGTTTGGTAGTCGTACTGAGTGCGCACGTAAGTGAAGCCATTGATGCGTGATATTAAGTAAGCCGCATCTTTACCTAAGCCATTTAGGATAACTTTCAATGGATTTTTACGTGATTTATTGACGTTCAGTGCGATTTTAATTGCGCCCTCAGCGGCAGCAAAAGACTCGTGACCCGCAAGAAAAGCAAAGCAGTGACTCTCTTCATTCAGAAGACGAGCAGCAAGCGCACCATGACCAATACCCACTTGACGTTGCTCAGCGACACTACCGGGTTTTGTGAATGCTTGGAGGCCTTCACCAATGATATTCGCTGCTTGTTCAGCGTTGCTTGCTTTACGGAATAGAGCCATGGCTGTACCTAAAGTATATGCATCGGCTGCGCTTTCAAAAGCAATTGGTTGAGTGTCCATCACCAATGTTTTTGGGTCTACATTGTGTGCTTTACAGTATTGCTCTGCTTGCGCCAAAGAGTCGAAGTTCATTTCTGCCAATGCGCGAGTTACTGATTCATTAAATTGAGTGTTCATAATATCTTTCCTCTAAATTGGCAAAAATTACTGTTGGCGTGGGTTAATCGTGGTCACGGCTTCATCGAAGCGACCATAAGTCCCTGTAGCAAGGTCGGCCGCTTCATTGGCTGGCACACCTTGATTAATCGCCTTCATCATTTTTCCGAGGTTAAGATACTCGTAACCAATCACTTCGCTGTGGTCATCAAGTGCAAGCTTGGTTACGTAACCTTCTGCGAGTTCTAGGTAACGGACGCCCTTTGCTGCGGTTGAGTAGCTGGTACCAACTTGGCTGCGCTGGGTTTGACCTAAGTCTTCCAATGCAGCGCCGATTTCTAAGCCACCTTCAGAGAAAGCTGATTGAGTTCGACCGTAAACAAACTGCAGGAAGATTTCGCGCATCGCGACGTTAATCGCGTCACATACCAAGTCAGTATTGAGTGCTTCTAGAATGGTTTTTCCTGTCAGAATTTCAGCGGCCATCGCAGCTGATTGCGTCATGCCTGAACAACCAATCGTTTCGATGAGTGCTTCTTCGATGATGCCGTTTTTTACGTTAAGAGTCAGTTTGGCTGCACCTTGTTGTGGTGCACAAGTACCAACACCGTGGCTCAAACCAGAGATAGCGATAACATCTTTTGGGCTAACCATTGCGCCTTCAACTGGAATTGGAGCCGAGTTGTGAAGATCACCCCTTTGAATAGGGCACATGGATTGAATTTCTGAAGAGTAATGCATAATGTTTTCTCACTAATAAAGTCGTAATGACCTAGGGCGTTGAGAAAACAGGACGTGTTGGAAGAGGTGCGGCTATTTCACTACAGATCTTGAGTATCGACAATCCAAAGGAGCTATGGGATTTGGTCTTAATAGACGCAGCCCATTTCAAAATGGAGGAGTAGCGATACATCCAACAGTATTACCTGTTTTCGATTCTGTAGGAGTCATTAGCACGGTTCAAAAGAACGGGCGGTTGAAGCAAAAGCTTAGGTGGAACCCCATCACCTGATGGCTATAGATTAGATCTTTATCACACTTTTGTGCAAGCGAATGTTTAGAGCGATTTCGACTATAAACAAGCATCATTATATTTCGATAAGTATAAAAAAACGCCAATAACTGACTCTGATTAGAGGTGTCATTGGCGTTTTTTAGAAAACTTCAGCTAATTAAGCTGCATCTTCTTCTGCGTCTTCAACAGCTTCAAGCTTCTTCGCTTTTTTCGGAGCTGGCTTACGCTTCGCACCTAATGCGTAAAGAACTTCTTCTTTGTTCTTCGCTAGGTACATTGCAAGTTCTTCTTGCTTGCCTTCATCTTCAACTAAATCGCTTTTGCCTAACAGTTCAAAAAGCTCATCAGCCATATCCAGCATTTTGTCGTATGCGTCAGCTTCGGCTTTAGAGGTAAAAGTCATTTTCTCTTCTCCGTTGCGTTCCACCACGTACTTGACGATAACAGCCATGGTTAATCCTCTAAGTTTGATAAATTTTACTGGCTTTTTATACAGTTTCTGATGTTAAAAGTCCAGCTGGAGCCCGAACTATGCAGCCTCAATCTTGATGTGTCGCCCAGTCTTCACAATAACTCATGAAAGATTTCAGCAACGGGCTTTGGTACTTGTCTTTGTGGACCAGCATCCAGAACCGGCGCTTCATATCAAGTGGCACATTAAGCGCTTTTACTCGGCCTGAATCGATCGCCCGTTGAGCTGCTAAACGAGACAAACAGGCAAAGCCCAGACCGGCAGAAACAGAGTTGATGATTGCTTCTGTGGTGTTTAGCTCAAATGATTCGTACCAGTGCTCGATTCGCGGTGCGACAGCGCGTAGGAAAAACTCACGGGTTCCAGAACCTGACTCACGCAATATCCAATGGCTGTCTTCTAAATCTCGCAACGCGATTTTGTCTTTTGCCACTAAAGGATGTTGATTACTAACGATAATACACATTTCATCGCTACTAAACTGGCTAGAGATCAACTCCGGATGGAGTGTTTTTCCTTCAATTAACGCGATATCCAGTTCATAATCCACCAACTTTTGACAGATCAGGGCACTGTTTGAGATGAACAAACTCTGGTCTTGGTGCTGAGTTTTTTCTCGAAAGCCAGACAAAATAAAAGGCGCAACCTGATTACCTATCGTGTCACTCGCACCAACCTTAAGATTGCCACTTAATGGCTGGTCGTCGCGGAACAGAACATCGATGCCGGCGGCCCGATGAAGAATCTCATCAGCTAAAGGAAGCAGCTTGTGCCCTTCTTGATTGAGAATTAATCGGTTGTTAACCCGGTCAAATAGAGAATGGCCTAGCTGCTTTTCCATTTCACCGAGTGCCATGCTAACCGCGGCTTTAGAGAGAAACAGAGCTTCCGATGCGGCGGTAAGTGTCGAATGCTGGGTAATGGTGACAAACACTTTGAGCTGTTTGATTGAGATATTAGCCATCAGGTTCCTACTTCTACGCTGCTGGTGGAATTGGTTGTTCAGTATTGATGAACGCTTGTTATATATAATTGGATATAACTTAACGAAGTGCAAGCGTATTATGGCTTCAACAAGCTGATGAGTTCACAAGTTTTGTGAATTAAGTTCAAGAGAGGCTCACATGATTCAACGTATTAAATATAGATTAACAGGAGCTCCAACACCCATGGCAGGATTAGCACTAGCAATCGCAAGTTTAGGCTGGTGCTGGGATGGCGTTTTAGTCGCACAAGGTATTTTACACACTCCTGGTTTAGTGCAGTGGACCAGTGCGGGTATCGCGGCGGTATTACTTCTTGTTTTAGCTGTGAAATTTTTGATTCATGGCCATTTATTGCGTGAAGATCTTGCTCACCCTGTAGTGGGTAGTGTAGTACCAACATTTGCGATGGGCTGCATGGTGGTATCAGCATCTTTAGCGCCGATTTCTCAATTCCTTCAAGAAGCGATGTGGCTAGCGGCGGTTGCTTTACATGTTGTGTTCTTAGTGAGCTTTTTGTACCACAGAGCAAAACAGTTTGAGATTCACCACATGGTGCCAAGCTGGTTTGTGCCACCAATCGGTATCATTGTGGCAGACGTTTCTTTCTCTGGTAATCCAGTTTTAGAGCCTGTAGCGAACGCGACTTTGGTATTCGGATTATTGGTTTACGCTGTGATGCTACCACTGATGGTTTACCGTTTGATCTTCTCTCACGAAGTGCCAGATGCCGCAAAACCAACGATTGCGATCATGGCAGCACCAGCAAGCCTATCTCTGGCGGGTTACTTAACCGTTACAGCAAGCCCTTCACCAGTGATTATTGGTTTGTTATTTGGTATTGCGGTGTTGATGACGTTCATTATCTACATGGCGTTTTTCAAACTACTGCGTCTGCCATTCAGCCCTGGCTATGCAGCGTTTACTTTCCCAATCGTGATTGGTGCAACAGCCTTGTTTAAATTGGCTGCGTGGATGCAAGCACAAGGCATTGAAGCGCACTATGTTAATCAAGTATTTGGCCTTGCATACCTTGAACTGATTGTGGCTACTTTGGTGGTGGGTTATGTCGCTGTTCGTTACTACATGAACTACAAACCTCATCGTGTTTTAAGTGCGGTAGCGGGAAGATTGTAAAGGGCAATAGTTCAAAAGATAAACGGACCTTAAGCTTTCGGTATTTCATAAGCTTATATTCCTAATCCAAACTCAGCACTTATGCTAATCTGGCAGTATATTGTGGCAAGATTAGCGTGAGTGCACTTTGTTTACTGTTTACCATTCCAATAAAGTTGATACTTTAAAAATTCTTCTCGTTCACTTAATCAAAAGTGACCCTTTAGCCAATCCTTTCGAAAAAGAGCAGATCTTGGTTCAGAGCCCGGGTATGTCTCAATGGCTTAAGATGGAACTCGCCAAAGAGTTTGGTGTAGCAGCAAATATCGACTTTCCTCTTCCAGCAACCTTCATTTGGGATATGTTTACCCAAGTGCTTCCTGATGTACCTAAACGCAGTGCTTTTAACAAAGAAGCGACGACGTGGAAGCTGATGAGTTTGCTGCCCGCGAAACTTGGCCACCCTGATTTCTTACCCCTACAGCGCTATCTTGAAAACGACGAAGACGGCTCTAAGTTGTATCAATTAGCCGAGAAAATTGCCGATATCTTCGATGGCTACTTGGTGTATCGACCTGAGTGGATGGCGATGTGGGAAGCGGGAGAACCCGTTGCAGAATTGATTGATAGTGAAGGACAACAAGAGCACCCTTGGCAGCCGATTTTGTGGAAGGCACTCTACGATCAAACGCTCTCTCAAGGCCAATCGAAATATCACCGTGGTAACTTGTATCACGACTTCATTGAAGCGTTAGCTAATCAACAAGGCCAGTTACAACACCTGCCGAAACGTCTGTTTGTGTTTGGTATTTCGTCACTGCCTCCTCGTTACATGGATGCCTTGAAAGCGCTTGGCGAGCAGATTGATGTGCACTTGATGTTCACCAATCCTTGCCAACATTACTGGGGCGATATTCGTGACCGTAAATACTTGGCGAGAGTGGAAGCGCAGCGTCGTAAGCAGTTTGCTTTGGTTGATGGTTTACCTCAGCTTGAGGGCGAAGTCTCACCATTAAAAGATGGCATTGAAGCCAATATTGAAGACGAACTGCATACCAGCCAAGCGGTCGGTAATAGCTTACTTGCGTCTATGGGTAAACTGGGCAGAGATAACCTGTTCTTGCTGTCTCAATCAGACAGCGAAGAGCATGAGTTCTTTATTGATGTCGAGAGAGACAGCCTGCTGCATCAACTGCAAGCCGATATTCTTGAGTTAGAAGAGCACCAAGACGATCACATCTTAGACTCCAGCAACCATAAACAAGTGGTTGAGCTGGGCGATCGTTCGTTGACGGTACATGCCTGTCACAGCCCAATGCGTGAGGTTGAAGTTCTTCATGATCAACTGTTAGCAATGTTTGACGCTGACCCGACATTAAAGCCACGCGACATCATCGTGATGGTAGCAGACATTAATGCTTACAGCCCTGCGATTCAGGCGGTATTTGGTAATGCTCCGGGTGAGCGTTATATCCCTTACTCGATCTCGGATCGAACGGCAGACCAAGAGAGCCCGATTCTGACCGCGTTCATGCAGTTGGTCGCGCTACCAAACACGCGCTGCTTAGCCTCTGAACTTCTAGAGCTACTAGAAATCCCAGCGATGATGGCACGCTTTTGCATTGATGAATTTCAATTCGAGCAAGCTAAGCAGTGGGTTGAAGAAGCGGGGATCCGCTGGGGTGTCGATTCTTCTACCGCAACCGAGTTTGATTTGCCTGCCACCGAGCAAAATACCTGGCTATTTGGTATCCAGCGCATGCTACTGGGCTATGCGATGTCGGATTCTACAGGTTTGTTTGAAACTGAACACTCTCCAATTGCAGCTTATAACGAAGTTCAGGGCATTAACGCCGAACTTGCAGGTAAGTTAGCGCACTTTATTGATCGTATTGCCCATTACCGTCAACGCCTTGCCAAGACGCAATCCATCGATATGTGGCGTGAAACCTTGCTGCAAATGATTGATGATTTCTTCGCCGTTGAGCTAGAAGGCGAGGTGGTGCTTAAGTTGATTCGTGATGCACTTTCTCAACTGAATGAACAGCTTGATGATGCCTTGTTCGAGCAAGAGCTATCGCCAAGCATTATCTATCAGTACTTAAACAATAAACTGTCGGGCGCGCGTATCAGCCAGCGTTTCTTAGCGGGGCAAGTGAACTTCTGTACTCTGATGCCGATGCGTTCTATCCCGTTCAAAACCGTTTGTCTATTAGGCATGAATGACGGTGTTTACCCTCGCTCAATGCCGCCAGAAGGTTTCGATTTGATGAACGGACGTACTCGTCCCGGTGACCGTTCTCGTCGTGATGATGACCGTTACCTATTCTTAGAGGCGATGTTGTCGGCCCAAGAATGTTTGTACATCAGTTACGTCGGCCGCTCGATTCAAGATAATACTGAGCGAGTACCGTCGGTGTTGGTTTCAGAGTTGATTGAGTACTGCCAGCAGAACTACTGCCTAAGTGCAGATCAAGCGCTACCAAGTGATGATTCTGGTATCAAGCTGACTCAAGCGATCAGCTTTGAGCACACCATGACGCCGTTCAGCCCGGCAGCCTTTACACAAGGTGATGCAAGTCATGTATTGAGCTACGCCAAAGAGTGGCTTCCTGCGGCCAACCGTTCTGGTGAACGTAGTGGTGAATTCAATCGTGCTTTGGACGACTATTTGCTTGGCGCGACTTACCCATTGGAGCTCGATCTGGTTGAGCTACAGCGTTTCTGGCGCTTGCCAGTGCAATACTTCTTTAATCGCCGCTTAAAAGTTGTGTTTGAGCCGCCGCTTCCGGTAATGGAAGACGACGAGCCATTCGTGCTTAATGGCTTAGAGAGCTTCCAGCTTAAAGATGCTCTGCTGCAAGTGCTGCTGGATAACCCTGAAGGGGCCGATGAATCGGTTCGCTTGTTTGTTTCTGAGCAAAAAGCACAAGGTCGATTACCGGTTGGCGCTTTTGGTGATATCGAGTTTGAAACCAACCGTGTTCAAGCAGAAGACTTAGCCAAAGAGATTCGATTTGTAAGTGGGCAGCCACAGCAAGATCTTGAGGTAAATATTGAATTTGACGTGCTAGGTAAAGGCAAACCGGTTCGTTTGATGGGCTGGCTTACTCAAAACTATCAATCGGGCTTAGTACGCTTCCGTAGCGGTAAAATTCGTTCGCAAGACTACTTGGCTGCGTGGATCGATCACTTGTGTTGCGCTGTGATGGGGCATGGCAAAACAACTCATATAATTGGTTATGACAGAAAAGAGGGCGTGGTTCACCAAACGCTACAACCTATCGGCGATGCACAGCAGGCGAAGGGTTTATTGGCTGAGTTGGTAAGACTGTTTTATCAAGGCATGACAGCACCACTGCCGTATTTCCCCAAAACCGCATTGGCAGGCGTTGAAGCGGGCTTTAGCCGTGGTAAATGGGTCGATGATGAAGAGAAGTCACTTAAGAAAATGGCCGATACTTTTAATGACAGCTTCGCTTTCACTGGCGAGGGTCGAGATACCTACATCTCGCGTATTTGGCCTAAATGGGACGATGAGCTGGCTGCTGAGTCGCGTATGTATTCAACGCTTGTGTTACAGGCGGCAAGGTTGGCGGCTGCCGATCTGGAAGATCAGGAGTAAGTGGCAGTGATCGACAAGATCAATGACGTGTGCGCTGAATTAATGAAAGACGAAAGAGAGTCGCTAGTCAGCATTTGGGATGCTTGCTTTCCTGGTGAAGGGAATCAAGGCGAAGAGAAGCAAGGTACAGGAAATAAAGTGGCCGCCAGTAAATCATTATTAGTGTAGGGCGTTCGCTGTACGGCCACAGGTCAGAGGGACCATTATTCTGTGGTTCAAAGTAACGCCATAAAGTACAAAACTCGTACGCGCTCCTGAACTCGTGGGCGCATAGTAGCGAGGCGATCCGAATTGATCCGTGAGAGAGATCGCACTAACTATTAACAAATCAGCGTAGGACGTAAATTGAATGACGTTTTCCACGCTAGGTCACATTTGTAACAACATATTTATCAGAAGGCAGTAAGGCATGACGACCACAAGCAGTGTTCAGGTAATTGCTCCACAGACACTCGACACCATGACGTTTCCACTTCATGGCGCGCGTTTAATTGAAGCATCGGCGGGTACAGGTAAAACATTTACCATCGCTGGCTTGTACTTACGCCTACTGCTCGGACACGGCACGGCAGCACCGCAAGGCGATCTCGCGGAAGCGACCCGACATCACGAACCGCTCACTGTAGATCAAATCCTAGTCGTGACCTTTACCGAAGCAGCAACCGCAGAGCTGCGTGACCGTATCCGTGCGCGAATCCATGATGCGCGCATTGCGTTTGCTCGTGGGCAAAGTGATGACCCAGTGATTGCTCCTTTGCTACAAGAAATCGAAGACCACGCAGGCGCTGCGAAAACACTGCTCAATGCCGAAAGGCAAATGGATGAAGCGGCGGTCTACACCATTCACGGCTTCTGTCAGCGTATGTTGACTCAAAATGCCTTCGAGTCTGGCAGTCGTTTTGATAATGAGTTTGTGACTGATGAAAGTCACCTAAAAGCGCAAGTGGTTGCTGACTACTGGCGTAAGCAGTTTTACCCGCTGCCGATTCAACTCGCTGGTGAGGTTCGTAATATCTGGAGTTCACCGGCTGCATTATTAGCAGACGTCAATCGTTATCTGACAGGATCTCCGCTGAAATTGACGGTAGATGCGATGTCGGGCGACCTGCAAACTCTGCACAACCAAAACCTAGATAAAGTGAAGCAACTTAAAGCGCTGTGGTGTGAGTCTGAAGCGGACTTTTTGGCTTTGATCTCTGCTTCGGATGTGAACAAACGTAGCTACACCAAGAAGTCTCTGCCGACATGGTTAGAAGCGGTGACAGCATGGGCGCAGAGCGACACTCATGATTATCAATATCCAGACAAGTTAGAAAAGTTCTCTCAAGCTACGTTAATCGAAAAAACACCGAAAGGTACCGCATCTCAGCATGCTGTTTTCGAAGCGATTGAAGATTTCTTAAATAACCCTGCTGACTTGAAAGCCCCGTTATTGGCGCACGCAATTACCCATTGTCGAACTATGCTAGCCAAGGCGAAACAGCAAAAACAGTGGTTGTCATTTGATGACTTGTTGACTCAGTTATCCGCGTCGATTGATGTCGATGAACAATCTTTGCTGGTGGAAAGAATTCGCACACTCTACCCGGTTGCGATGATCGATGAATTCCAAGATACCGATCCACTGCAATACAGTATTTTTAGCCGAATCTATCTCGATAATCCGCAGTGCGGCTTGTTTATGATCGGTGACCCGAAGCAGGCTATTTACGGCTTCCGTGGCGCAGATATCTTTACCTATATCAAAGCGAGAAACCAAGTTAGTGCTCACTACACCTTAGGCACTAACTGGCGTTCAAGTGCGGATATGGTTAGTGCAGTAAACCAAGTGTTTATGAACTCGGATAGCCCGTTTATTTACGACCAAGACATTCCATTTTTGCCCGTTGCTGCCAGTCCATCGGCTGACAAGCGCCAATGGGTGATGAATGGCCAGACTCAACATGCACTGACCTTTTGGCTGCAAGAGGCTGAAGACAAGCCATTGCCGAAAGGTGAATATCACAAGGCAATGGCAGAAGCGACAGCGAGTCAAATTCAAACTATTCTGACCGCTTCTCAAAATCAACAAGCCTATTTTGATAACGGCAAAAAACAGCATGCCGTGAATGCGGGTGATATTGCTGTCTTGGTTCGAACCGGCAGTGAAGGTCGTTTGATCAAGAACGCGCTGTCTGAACAAGGCATTGCGAGTGTGTATTTGTCGAACCGAGACAGTGTGTTTACCAGCTTAATCGCACAAGATATTCAACGCTTGTTGCAAGCTGTTCTGACTCCTGAAAACGACCGTGCATTGCGTGCAAGTCTAGCCTCCGAGTTATTTGCTCTGGATGCGGCTTCATTGGATGAACTCAATAACGATGAAGTGGTGTGGGAAAACGTCGTTAACGAATTTCGTGAGTATCGTAAGTTATGGCTACAGCGTGGCGTGCTACCAATGTTGCGCAGTGTGATCAGCAAACGACATCTCGCGGAACGCTTGCTGGAGGAAGAAAATGGTGAGCGCTCACTTACCGATTTAATGCACATTGGCGAATTGCTGCAACAAGCAAGGCAGGAGCTCGATAGTGATTATGGTTTGTTGCGTTGGTTAGCAGAAGCGATTTCCGATGCTCAAAATGGTTTAGGCGGCAGTGAGGATGACATTCAGCGTCTTGAGTCAGAGAGAAACTTGGTTCAAATCGTTACTATTCACAAATCGAAAGGTTTGGAATATGACCTTGTATTCCTCCCATTTGTCGCGAGTTACCGAGAAGCGAGCGAAGGCAAATTCTATGATCATGATTCAGATACCACAGTACTGGATATTACAGGTAGTGATAGTGCCTTAGCCCAAGCCGATAAAGAACGATTAGCGGAAGACTTGCGTTTGATTTATGTAGCGCTGACTCGTGCGGTTTATGGCTGTTTCATTGGTATGGCGCCACTGCGTAAAGGGCGTTCAACCAAAGAGCCTACCGGCGTGCATTTGAGTGCGATGGGCTATTTGCTTCAAAACGGTCAAGAGCAAGGCATTGCCGAATTGCATCAGGCTCTTGCAACCATTGAGGGCAAGAACTCCAGTGTGCTGTTAGCCGAAACACCAACCGCCCACGATCAAGTGTTTGTACAAACAGAGCAAGTGAGTGAAGACTTACATGCGAACGATCTAAAGGCTTCAATCGACAGGGCTTGGCGTATCACCAGTTACTCAGGGCTTGTAAAGCAAGGCAGTCACGGTGCGAGTCATGACGCGACCATTGAGGTGTCTGGCTTTGATATTGATTCGGCTGATGAGCAGGATGAGTCTGAGTTGATTGAACCTGAACGCTCTATTTTTACGTTCCCTCGTGGTGCTCGCCCGGGTACTTTCTTACACACCTTGTTTGAGGAGGTTGAATTTACCGAGCCAGCAACCAGCGAACACAACACGCAAGTAATCACTCACTTATTAGAATCAGAGCAATACGAATTAGAGTGGCTACCTGTGCTTCAACAACTGGTTGATACGGTGCTGAACACCGCATTGGATGGCAAGAACTTAAAACTAAGCGAGAAAGATTCGACACAACGCTTAGTTGAGATGGAGTTTTTACTACCAATCGAAGTACTGGCCGCATCTGAATTGAATCAAACCATTCAATATCACGATCCATTATCGGCAAAAGCGGGTGACCTAGGTTTCCAAACCGTGCAAGGCATGCTGAAAGGTTTCATCGATTTGGTGTTCGAGCATCAAGGTAAATACTATGTACTCGACTGGAAATCGAATCATTTAGGTGATGATGTTGCCGTCTACCATGGTGAAGCATTGAAATCGGCGATGGCCGACCATCGCTATGATTTGCAATATCAGATCTATGCATTGGCGTTGCACCGTTTCTTGCGTAGTCGTGTTGCCAATTACAGCTACGAACAACATTTTGGCGGCGTGTACTACTTGTTCTTACGAGGAATGGACGGCCAATCTCAGCAAGGTATTTTCTCGGCGAAACCAACACTGGCGTTACTTGATGAAATGGATCAATTGATTGACGGTAAAGTGATAGACAGACGTTCAGCACAATTGAATGACGATGAAACTGGACAGATGGGGCTTTTATAATGACAACAACGACCACTAATACCAGCATAGATACTGCGAACACAGCAAAGCCAATTTCACTTATTCCTGAGCAACTTATGGATGTACTCAAGTTTCTTGCGGATAAGGGTTCTATTCGTCAGTTGGATTATCAATTTGCTCGTTTTATTGCTCAGCAAGCTACGAGCTACCCTCAAGAGATCGGCTTTCTCGCTGGGGTAGTGAGCCATGAATTAGGCAAAGGGCATATTTGTACTCAGCTGATACAGCAGCACACGACTGGCCACGAACAAACGGCAGATCTAGCCCAGTTACTTGGGTTGTACGGTGAAACGGCTCTGCAATTGAATCAAAAGTTGTTAGGTATTGATTGGTTGGCGGTACTTCAATCGTCCAATTTAGTTGGAGCAACCAATGACTGTGTTAAGCCGCTGATGTTTGATGGGCAGCGTGTCTACTTACAGCGTTACTGGAACTACGAGGTTGTGCTGGCAGACACGTTAAACCGTTTAAGTAAGCCGGTAGAGTTCAATATTGAACAGAAAAAGGCGCTGACGGAAACCCTCAATCAGCTATTTACGCGCAGTTATCACTTTCTGTTTAATGCCTTAGCCAAGGCTGAAGCAAATCAACAAACGTCTCAGGTATTACGTCAACAGCTGGTGTGTGATCATCTTGATATTGTCGATGAGCAATCTCTGAATTGGGGGGCAATCGACCAAGCGATCGTCCAAGTGAAGCAGGTAACGGACTTAGATGTTCTAGATGGTTTAGTACCGCTATCAGCATGTTTGAACTGGCAAAAAGTGGCGGCAGCGGTGGCACTGAGTCGTCGTTTTGCGGTGATTTCCGGAGGGCCGGGTACCGGTAAAACAACCACGGTAACCAAGTTATTGTCGGCAATGGTCGAGCAATCACTAAGCCAAGGTAAAATCCCAACGATTAAGCTCGTGGCACCAACGGGTAAAGCGGCGGCACGTTTAACTGAATCAATCGGTAAAGCGATTGAGCAACTGCCATTAGCGCCTGAAGTAAAAGCCAACATACCAACGGAATCAAGCACCTTACACAGATTGCTCGGTGCGATTCCCAACCGTGCTGAGTTTAGACATAACCGACGTAATCCACTTCACCTTGATATCTTGGTGGTGGATGAAGCGTCGATGGTTGATCTGTCAATGATGTATAAGCTGGTGGATGCGCTCCCTGACCACGCAAGGCTGATTCTGCTTGGGGATAAAGACCAACTGGCTTCCGTGGAGGCTGGGTCAGTGTTAGGTGACATCTGTTCGTTTAACTCTGCTGGTTATAGCAGCGCGCAAGGCAACTTGATTGCGGAGATGACAGGCTTTGATGCGATAGCCAATTCACAGCAGACAAAAGCGGGAGTCGTTAATCCTCCGGCGATTGCAGACAGCCTATGTATGCTGCAGAAGAGTTACCGTTTCGATGCCCGCTCTGGTATTGGTCAGCTGGCAAAAGCAATCAATAACGGCTCTGCGAATCAAGTAGACCAAGTGTTTGCCAAAGGGTTTGGCGATATTGAGAACCATCCTCTATCGAGTGACAGCTATAACTTGATGCTGCGTACCTTGGTTAATGAGTATGGTGCATATCTCAATAGAATGAATGTACCGTTGGAAGAGTTAGAAACTCAAGAAGCGAGAGCCAAATCGGTACTCGATTTGTTCAGCCAATGTCGACTGTTGTGTTCTATTCGTGAAGGTGATTTTGGTGTTAAAGGCCTCAACCACAGAATTGAAAGAGCGCTTGCCGCAAGGCGTTTAGTGAATCCACACAATGATGAATTGTGGTATCACGGGCGACCTGTAATGGTAACGCGTAACGATCATGGCTTGGGTTTATACAATGGTGATATTGGTATCTGCATGCTTGAATCGGATTCAAGCCACTCTGACTCTGCACCTAGATTGAAGGTTTATTTTGAGTTGCCCGATGGCAGCGTAAAGGCGGTGCTACCAAGCCGAGTACCAGATCATGAAACGGCTTATGCAATGACGATTCACAAATCGCAGGGCAGTGAATTTGATCTGACCTTAATGATCCTGCCGCCAGATTTCAGCCCAATTTTGACGCGAGAGCTTATATACACAGGTATTACGCGTGCGAAGAAACGACTGATGATGTTCAGTGATACTAACGTATTAAAGCGTGGAATTAAGGTGAAAACAGAGCGAGTGAGTGGTTTAGGAAGCCGCTTAACTAGCTAAAGGTGATAGAGGTACATGTACAAAGCAACCATCCCTGGTTGCTTTGAGCGTGCTAGGAATCAGTGCCTAAAAACGCTCGAGTAAACGATATGTGGTTTATCTTGTATTTTGCTTGGCAATTCAAAATAAACTCTTTTAGATTCTCGCTCACAGGGAATACGCAGTGTACGTCTAGCCCTTCTAAGAATTGGTTATCAGCCATATCCCAAAAACTTTGCAGCGAGTTACAAACAATGGTTCTCATATCAATGTTGCTCTTTTTGCTGTTTATATCAACGACCAGACATCAATCGCCTGCTGATCATTAACGGGTATAGCAATCCGTGCAGTAACCACTTCGATTTGCTCAAATGATTTGTGTCATAGGGCAGTCGATGTGGTCATTCCAATAAAAACATTTGTTATTTTGTTAAAGCGGCCAAATTCTAAACAATTTTGTTTGTGAGTTAAAGTGCATACCTAATAAATCTCATATGGAAAACGATTACATTTGCAATTATTTTTCCTGCGAAGTGAGATTTTAGTCCAAAACTTTATTTACACATTTAACGCTAAGATTTTTGAGTTACGTTGATAGTTGTACAGCCCCTGTTTTTCCATCGGTAGTTCATCAACTCCGATCTCGTAAAACCCTTGTTCACGGAACCAATGCAGGCTATGTGTGGTTAAAACGAAAATTTGGTCGATATCACGAGACTTCGATTGATGACGCATGTAGTCCAGTAATATTTGCCCGCGGTTGCCATCACGATAATCAGGATGAATAGCCACACAAGCCATCTCCGCCATATGATCTTCCGGGTATGCGTAAAGCGCTGCGCAACCGATAATCAGCCCGTCTTTTTCAATAATGGTAAATCGGTGGATCTCTTGCTCTAGCTGTTCTCGAGAGCGGCGCACTAAGATGCCTTGTTCTTCAAGTGGACGAATGAGATCAAAGATGCCGCCAATGTCGTCAATCTGAGCTTGTCTTACTTGCTCGGCGCTCGCCATCACTACTTGGGTTCCAATACCATCGAAAGAGAACAGTTCTTGGATCAGGGCGCCATCCACTTTGTAGCTAATTAAGTGGCAACGAGGTACGCCTGCACGACAAGCGGAAATTGCCCCTTTTAGGAAGCGCATGGTTCCGGTGCTCATGTCTTCAATTGGATTCTGATCTTCGGTTAAGCGTGCAAGAATCTGTTTAGCATCTTTAGGAAAGAGCTCGGCGAGCACGTTGCCGTTTTGATCTGTTACCCCTTGCTCAGAGCAAAAGCCAATAAGCTTGTCGGCTTTTAAACGAATTGCTACTTGGGTTGCGACCTCTTCAGAGAGTAGGTTAAAGCTTTCGCCAGTAACGGAGCTGGCAATCGGACCAAGCAACACGATAGAACCTTGGTCGAGTGTGCGATTAATCCCTTCGATATCGATTCGACGAATACGCCCGCTATGGCAATAGTCGGTGCCATCATCAACTCCCAGCGGCTGTGCCGTAATGAAGTTGCCACTCATCACGTTGAGTTGAGTGCCCGCCATCGGCGTGTTGTTTAAGCTCATTGAAAGGCGTGCGGTGATGGCAAGTTGAAGCTGTCCAGCAGCCTGCATAGCCACACCCAGAGCGTATTCATCGGTGACTCTAATGTTCTTGTGATAGGGCGTGTGGCAATCTTGTTTCGCCAGTAACTGGTTGATCTGTGGTCTTGCACCGTGAATGAGAACAATCTTTACTCCAAGGCTGTGGAGCAGAGCGATATCACTAATTATGTTACCAAAGTTCTTATCGGCAACGGCTTCGCCTCCCAACATTATGACCATAGTTTTGCCACGGTGTGCGTTAACATAGGGGGTTGATTGTCTAAAGCCTTTTACTAGCGCTGTACTTCTTAATTTCACAGAAC
>NZ_MCYD01000588.1:0-758 GCF_002876325.1 Vibrio sp. 10N.261.52.A1 | reverse complement strand
TTTTCAGCCCTTTTTTCTAGCAAAAATTCTCGAATTTCACCTTTTCTATATTCAACTTTATTAGACAGGAATATTTCTGTGGCTCAGATGTATTTTTACTACTCGGCAATGAATGCGGGTAAATCAACAACGCTTCTTCAATCTTCATTTAACTACCAAGAACGTGGCATGACGCCGGTGATCTTTACGGCAGCACTCGATGATCGCTACGGTATTGGTAAAGTGAGCTCTCGAATTGGCCTTCAATCTGAAGCACAGCTTTTTAAGAGTGACACGAATCTTTTTGAAGCGATTAACGAGCTGAACGAGCAAGAAAAGCGTCACTGTGTACTGATCGATGAGTGTCAGTTCTTGTCGAAAGAGCAGGTATATCAGCTAACAGAAGTGGTTGATAAACTGCATATCCCTGTGCTTTGTTACGGGTTAAGAACAGACTTCCTTGGTGAGCTGTTTGAAGGCAGTAAGTATCTACTGTCTTGGGCTGATAAGCTGGTGGAACTGAAAACCATCTGCCACTGTGGCCGCAAAGCGAACATGGTAATCCGTACCGATGAGCACGGTGTCGCGATCGCGGAAGGTGATCAAGTGGCAATAGGTGGCAACGATAAATATGTGTCTGTATGTCGCCTTCACTACAAAGAAGCGCTAGGTAAATAAGCGTTTTTCAATGTTTCGGTGATAACTGAAATACAAAGTAATGGAATAAAAAAACGGTGGCTCAGTGCCACCGTTTTTGTTTTTATTGGTTATCGCTATCT
>NZ_MCYD01000587.1:0-2942 GCF_002876325.1 Vibrio sp. 10N.261.52.A1 | reverse complement strand
GCACCATAGTTCAGTAAATGAGTGGCAAAAGCATGTCTCAAAACGTGCGGGGACAGCAATTCTGTGTCAATACCTGCGATAACCGCGTAATGCTTAATACGATACCAGAACGTCTGACGGGTCATTTGTTTAGCACGTTTGCTTGGAAAAACCACATCTGAACTGTTTTCACCAAGCAGTTGCGGGCGCCCTTGTTCAATAAAACTCTCAATCCAGTCCACAGCGTTTTCGCCCATTGGCACCAAGCGCTCTTTACCGCCCTTACCAATAACACGTACCACGCCCTGTCTCAGGCTGATGTTCTCCATCGTTAGGCTAACCAGCTCCGTCACGCGCAAACCGGTTGCATATAATAACTCAAGCATCGCCTTATCGCGAAGTTCAATCGGATCATTCGGATCGGGCGCATCGAGCAAAGCATCCACTTGCTCTTCACTTAGGTCTTTTGGAAGACGTTGTGGCAGCTTAGGGCTGATCAACAACGCACTCGGATCATCCGCTCTGACTTTCTCACGATGTAAGTATTGGAACAAACGACGAATTGCCGACAACATACGTGCACGGGAAGTCTGCTTAAAATCCGCGTCAACCAACCAGCTTTGGTAATCCTGTAGCCCAGATAGACTAATAAAGTCGAGGCGATAATTATTCTGTTCCATCCACGTTAATAGTTTGGATAAATCAGTACGATACGAGACAAGAGTATTCTCTGATAACCCTCGCTCCATCCACATAGCATCTAAAAACTGTTCAACGAGACCGTGGTCTGCGCTCTGCCCTTGAGGCGACTGCATAGTGTTACTCACAATATTGGAAACTGTTTTGAGAGTATGCCAGAGCAAATATGAATGCCATAAAAATTACAGCTTGAGCGGATAATCGCTGCAATCGAAGTCGATTTATGGTTAGAATTCGCCATCTGAAATTAAAATCGAACGTTTGCTATGAAAATTGGATTATTTTACGGCTCAACCACCTGCTACACAGAAATGGCAGCAGAAAAAATTCGCGGCATTATTGGTGAAGACCTAGTTGATATCCATAACGTGAAAGAGACTCCGCTTTCATTGATGGCAGATTACGACCTGTTACTGCTAGGTATCTCGACGTGGGACTTTGGCGAAATCCAAGAAGATTGGAATGAGCTGTGGGACGACATCGCGACGACACCAGTAAAAGGTAAGGTTGTAGCACTGTTTGGCTTAGGTGACCAAGAAGGTTACGGTGAATGGTTCCTAGATGCGATGGGTCTATTGCATGACGAGCTCAAAACGGCCGGAGCTCAATTTGTTGGCTTCTGGCCAAACGACGACAGCTACGAGTTCGAAGCGTCTAAAGCACTCACAGAAGATCAATCACAATTCGTCGGCTTGGCGTTGGATGAAGACTCACAATACGAACTCAGCGACGACCGTATCGCAAGCTGGGTAGAACAAGTTCTGGTTGAGTACAGCGAGAAGCTATAAGCCATTTAAGCTCTCGAACAGCTGTTCATATCAAAGCACACAGCATACAAAAAGGCCTCATTACTGCGAAGTAATGAGGCCTTTTCTGTGTCTAGTGACTATCTAATCTCAATAAGTGATTAAACCGTCTCTTCTGCCATCTCTTGCTCTGCTGACTTACCAACAAAGAACATACAGATGATTGCTGCCGCCGTTGGAAGTAACCAACCCATGCCGATCTCAAACAGAGGAAGCATCTTCAATGCAGATACATCAACACCCGCTACTTTCGCACCATCGATAAGAGCGAACAGTAGTGACACTAATACCACAACGCGGTACGCCGCTTTTGGATTAGGGAAACGGCTACGCAAGAACGTCAGTGCTACCAATGCGATCGCTACTGGGTAAAGCGCAAACAATACAGGAACAGACAGAGAAATAAGCTGAGAAAGACCAACGTTCGCTACCGTAGCACAAGCAACACCGTTGATGATTACCCAAGTCTTGTAAGACAGCGGCGTTAATGAGCTGAAGTAGTCAGAACACGCAGACACAAGGCCAATCGCTGTTGTTAGACACGCTAGTAGTACGATGACAGAAAGCACTAGCTGACCTGAAGGACCAAACAGTGATTGAACATATAGGCTTAAGATCGCACCGCCGTTGTCAGCACCCGCAGCTACTGTTGCGCTTGTTGCGCCTAGGTAGAACAGAGAAATGTAAACGAATGCTAGACCCGCCGCAGCAATACAACCTGCGCTGATCAGGTACTTAGTCGTCGCTGCGCGGTCAGTGATGCCTTTGCTGCGGATAGAGTCCACAATCAGCATACCAAACATCAGTGAAGCAAAAGTATCCATGGTGTTGTAACCTTCAAGGAAACCTTTTGTTAATGGCTGAGTGATGTATTCACCGTGAGCACCAAGAATATCACCCTGAGGGTTAACAAATACAGCAACCGCCAGTACAACTAAACCGATGAAAAGTGCTGGTGTTAGAACCTTGCCGATAACGTCAATTAGCTTACCTTGAGACCATGAGAAGAACATGGCAACCACAAAAAATGCGATAGAAAAGAATGTTAGGTGAGCTTGAGAGGCATCGATGAAGAACGGTTTCACCGCCATCTCATAAGCAACAAGGCCGGTACGTGGTGCAGCAAATGCAGGACCGATGATAATGAAGATCAACACAGCCATGATAGTCGCTGCTTTCTTAGGAAGATCTTTAGTTAGATGATCCCAAGAGCCACCCGCAAGTGCAACGGCTACGATAGTGATTAACGGCAGACCAACGGCAGTCAGCAGGAAACCAGACATCGCTGGAAAAAAGTGATCACCAGCCAGTTGGCCAGCTAGAGGTGGGAAGATGATGTTACCCGCACCTAAGAAAAACGCAAAAAGCATAAAGCCCAATGCCATTATATCTGTTAGTTTTAGACTCTGTTTCACAGATAATCCTTAATTATATTTATGAATTTATGTTGTGCTTACG
>NZ_MCYD01000586.1:0-10929 GCF_002876325.1 Vibrio sp. 10N.261.52.A1 | reverse complement strand
AATTTCGCTATGCTTAAAGAAGCGGGTGAAAAGTATGGCTTTGAGGTGGTAAGCACCCAAAGTTATTGCTTAAACCAATTACGAGTCAGCAGTACTGAGATACGAAATGCATTAGCGGTCGATGACTTGGCTGCAAGTGCTACCATGTTAGGACGTGATTACAGCATTAGTGGTCGTGTGTCCCATGGTCGAAAACTGGGGAGAACCATAGGTTTCCCCACCGCTAACATTCCATTAAAGCGTTGTGTATCTCCTGTGTCGGGAGTGTACGTTGTCGAAGCATTGGATATCGATGGGGTTCCTGTCGGTGGCGTTGCTAATATTGGACAACGACCAACGGTGAATGGTGTAAGGCAGCAATTAGAAGTGCACTTTTTTGACTTTAAAGCCAATTTGTATGGTAAACAGTTAGAAGTACGACTTTTGCACAAACTGCGCGACGAGATAAAATTTGAATCGTTCGACGCATTAAAGAATCAAATAGAATTGGATGCTGAAGCCGCAAGGGTGTGGCTGCTTCAGCTAAAGAATTAATCGGATGATTCCACCGATTAACATAATGTCTAACTTCGCCCAATATAACGGAATTAAGAATCGATGAGTGATTATAAAGATACCCTGAACTTACCAGAAACAGGGTTCCCAATGCGCGGCAATCTGGCAAATCGTGAGCCAGAAATGCTTAAGCGTTGGTACAAAGAAGATCTTTACGGCGAAATCCGTAAGGCAAAGAAAGGTAAAAAATCTTTCGTACTGCATGATGGCCCTCCATACGCGAACGGCGACATTCACATTGGCCACGCGCTGAATAAGATTCTTAAAGACATTATTATTAAATCTAAGACCCTTTCTGGTTTTGATGCACCGTACATCCCTGGTTGGGACTGTCACGGTCTTCCAATCGAACTAATGGTTGAGAAGAAGAAAGGTAAGCCAGGTCAGAAGATTTCGGCTGCTGAATTCCGCGAAGAGTGTCGTAAGTACGCTGCGGGCCAAGTTGAAGGTCAAAAAGAGAGCTTCAAACGTCTTGGCATCATGGGCGAGTGGGACAAACCTTACCGCACTATGGATTTCGGTACAGAAGCGAACATCATTCGTTCTCTAGGTAAAATCGCAGACAAAGGTCACCTACTGAAAGGTTTCAAACCTGTTCACTGGTGTACTGACTGTGGTTCTGCTCTGGCTGAAGCTGAAGTTGAATACAAAGATAAAGTATCTCCATCTATCGATGTGAAATTTACTGCAGCTGACGAAGCGGCGCTTCTAGAGAAATTCTCTCTAGCTGACGGCCACGCTGGTCAAGGCGAAATCTCTATCGTTATCTGGACAACAACACCATGGACTCTGCCAGCTAACCGCGCAGTATGTCTACGTGATGATCTTGAATACGTACTTATCCAAGTTGAAGCGAATGGCGACCAGCCAGCTCAACGTATCGTTGTTGCTTCTGAACTAGCAAAAGACGTAATGGATCGTGCAGGTATCGAGCACTTCCATAACCTAGGTTTTGCAACTGGTGCTGATCTTGAGCTGTCTCAGTTCAACCACCCGTTCTACGACTTCACAGTTCCTGCGATCCTAGGTGATCACGTTACGACTGATTCAGGTACTGGTGTGGTTCACACTGCTCCTGGTCACGGTCAAGAGGATTTCGTGGTTGGTAAGAAATACAACCTAGAAATCGCTAACCCAGTAGGCTCTAACGGCGTTTACCTGCCAGATACCGAGCTATTTGCTGGTCAGCACGTATTCAAAGCGAACGACTCTGTTTTAGAAGTTCTAAAAGAGAAAGGTGCTCTTCTGCATCACCACGCTTACGAGCACAGCTACCCACACTGTTGGAGACACAAAACTCCAATCATCTTCCGTGCAACACCACAGTGGTTCATCTCTATGGATCAAGCTGGCCTACGTGCAAAAGCACTAGAGTCAACGAAGAATGTTGAGTGGATGCCTGAGTGGGGTCAAAGCCGCATCGAAGGTATGATCGAAGGTCGCCCTGAGTGGTGTATCTCTCGTCAACGTACTTGGGGTGTGCCAATTGCTCTGTTCGTTCATAAAGAAACGTCAGAACTTCACCCAGATAGCTCTGAGCTAATCGAAAAAGTAGCGAAGCTAGTTGAAGAGAAAGGCATTCAAGCTTGGTGGGATGTAGACGCAGCAGACCTTATGGGCGCTGAAGACGCAGACAAGTACGAAAAAGTGCTAGATACACTAGACGTATGGTTCGATTCAGGTGTTACGCACTTCTCTGTTGTTGATTCTCGCGAAGAGTACAACGGCAACAGTGCAGATCTTTACCTTGAAGGTTCTGACCAACACCGTGGTTGGTTCCAGTCTTCTCTAATTTCATCTATCGCGATGAAAGACGAAGCACCATACAAGCAAGTGCTAACGCACGGTTTCGTAGTAGATGGTAACGGCCGCAAGATGTCTAAATCTATCGGTAACGTTGTTGCTCCTAAAGATGTAACCAACAAACTAGGCGCAGATATCCTACGTCTATGGGTTGCTTCTACAGACTACACGGGTGAAGTAGCGGTTTCTGATGAAATCCTGAAGCGTTCTGCTGATGCTTACCGTCGTATTCGTAACACAGCGCGTTTCTTCCTAGCGAACCTAAGCGGTTTCAACCCTGAAACTGACCTAGTGCCTGCTGAAGAGATGGTTGCACTTGATCGCTGGGCTGTTGGCCGTGCTCAAGCTGCACAAGAAGAGATCGTTAAAGCATACGGCGAGTACAACACTCACGGTGTAACTCAGCGTCTAATGCAGTTCTGTTCTATCGAAATGGGTTCTTTCTACCTAGACGTAATCAAAGACCGTCAGTACACAGCAAAACAGGGCAGCCATGCTCAACGTAGCTGTCAGACTGCGCTTTACTACATCGTAGAAGCTCTAGTTCGTTGGATGGCTCCTATCATGTCGTTCACTGCAGATGAAATCTGGAACGAGATGCCTGGTCAACGTGACAAGTTCGTGTTTACTGGCGAATGGTTCGAAGGCCTATTTGGTCTAGCTGAAGGCGAAGAGCTAAGCAACGAATTCTGGGCTGAAATCCAAACGGTTCGTGGCGCTGTGAACAAGCTTCTTGAAGACGCTCGTAAAGAGAAAACAATCGGTGGTGCACTGCAAGCTGAAGTGACTCTATACGCTGACGACGCACTGGCGGCTAAGATCAACAAGCTAGAAGATGAGCTACGTTTCGTACTTATCACTTCTGCAGCGGTTGTTAAGCCACTGAGCGAGAAGTCTGATGCGGCTCAAGCGACAGACGTTGAAGGTCTATTCGTTGAAGTTGCAGCAACAGAAGCTGAGAAGTGTGACCGTTGTTGGCACCACACACCAGACGTAGGCACAATTGAAGGACACGAGAAGATCTGTGGCCGTTGTGTATCAAACGTTGATGGTGAAGGCGAAGTGCGTAAGTTCGCATAACGACTCAGAGAAAGACTGAACTTTTTGTAAAAATCATAGCCCCAGTATCAACTGGGGTTATTTTTAGTTATAGGAAATGTGTTTAACCAAGCTGATTCTTCATGGCGACTCAAACGAGTGTGCGAATGAGGAATCGCTTCGTAAATACTAGGAATAGAAATGAGTGAAGTTTCGTTAAAGCAATCTGGTGTACGTTGGTTATGGTTAGCTCTGCTGGTTTTCCTTGCAGACATCGGCATCAAACTCTTTGTCATGGACAACATGGGTTATGGTTGGGCAAACCGTATTGAGGTGTTGCCGTTCTTTAACTTTTTGTACGTTCATAACTACGGTGCTGCATTTAGCTTCTTGAGTGATCAAAGTGGTTGGCAGCGTTGGTTATTTACAGGTATTGCCTTTGCTGTAACGGGCATGCTGACATACTGGATGAGCAAACTACCAGCGACAGAAAAGTGGAACAACATCGCTTATGCCATCATCATTGGTGGTGCGGTAGGTAATGTATTTGACCGTGTCGTACATGGCTTTGTTGTCGATTACATAGATTTCTACTGGGGCACTTACCACTGGCCAGCATTCAACTTAGCCGATATGGGAATTTGTATTGGTGCCGCGATGATCATCCTAGATGGTTTCCGTAAGAAAGACGAAAGCAAATAGCTTTTTAATAGATGACTCTAAAGTCAGTCTATGACTCACAGAATAGAATAGCCCTAAGCGCTGTCGGTTGATTCCGGTGGCGCTTTTTTTTATGCTTCAGTCAACAAGGAAGCAAAGAAAAATGCATCCTCAAATAATAAAGAAGTCTAAGGAAAGTAACGTGGCAGCAATTAAAAATGATTCAGCAGTAACCCTACATTTTACGATTAAGATGAAGGATGGTTCAGTTGCCGATAGCACAGAAAATATGGGCAAACCTGCGAAGTTCGTGATGGGCGATGGTAGCCTAAGCGAGAACTTTGAAGCGTGCTTACTTGGGCTGGAAGCTGGTACTGAAAAGTCTATCGACCTCAAAGCGGAAGATGCGTTTGGTATGCCTAACCCAGATCATATCCACCATATGGATCGTGCTAAATTTGTTGGTGACTCTGAGGTTGAAGTGGGCACTATCATGGCATTTTCTGGTCCTGACGGTATGGAAATCCCAGGTATTATCACTGAGATCGCTGGCGATTCAGTGACGGTTGATTTTAATCATCCACTTGCAGGCCAAGATGTTACGTTTGACGTCAATATCTTAGCTGTCGACTAACATCACCTTACAGCTGTGATGTCACCCAGAGCTTCACTGTCTAGGCGCTTCACTGTAGAATGCGAGCCTCGCTGACGGCGAACTCTATAGAAACAACCTTAGTACCGCGGTAAATGATGAGCAATGAAATGAAAATAATGTTAGCTAACCCTCGTGGCTTTTGTGCCGGTGTTGATCGTGCGATCAGCATTGTCGAGCGCGCACTCGAAATGTACCAGCCACCGATCTACGTTCGTCATGAAGTGGTACACAACCGCTTTGTTGTTGAGGGGCTAAAACAACGCGGTGCTATTTTTGTCGAAGAACTTAGCGAAGTGCCAGACGATAACATCGTGATCTTCTCTGCTCACGGTGTGTCTCAAGCGGTTCGTAAAGAAGCGAAAGAGCGCGAGCTAACGGTATTCGATGCAACGTGTCCTTTAGTCACTAAAGTCCATATGGAGGTTGCGCGTGCGAGCCGCAAACATATGGAAGTGGTGCTGATTGGTCACGCAGGTCACCCTGAAGTTGAAGGGACTATGGGTCAATACGCGAGCCAAACGGGTGGTATGTACTTGGTTGAGAAGCCAGAGGACGTGCAAAACCTAGTGGTAAACGATCCAACTAACCTGCACTACGTGAGCCAAACGACGCTATCTGTTGATGAAACCGCTGACGTAATCGAAGAGCTACGTCGTGTATTCCCTGAGATTCAAGGCCCTCGTAAAGATGACATCTGTTACGCGACTCAAAACCGTCAAGACGCCGTGCGTGAGATGGCAAACGACGTTGATGTTGTGATTGTCGTTGGTTCTAAGAACTCATCGAACTCAACACGCTTGAAAGAGCTGGCTGAAAAATTAGGCACACCAGGTTACCTAACGGATTGCCCTGAAGACATTCAAACAGAATGGGTTGAAGGCAAGAAGAAAATCGGTGTAACGGCTGGTGCATCTGCTCCTGAAGAGCTGGTAAATCAAATCTTAGATCGCATTCGCGAGCTTGGTGCTACTGACGTTGAAGAGATTCAAGGTCGTGAAGAGAACATGTTCTTCGAAGTACCAAAAGAGCTACAGATTAAACAAGTCGATTAATCTCTATTGATTTGTGACATTAATGATTCGTCATATAGTCGATTCGCAAGCAGTAAAAAGCCAACGTTGATACGTTGGCTTTTTTGATCGTGAGCTTTGATAAGCTATTGGATCCCGAGTTGTTCTTTTAGTGTCTTGAGATAGCGACGACTCACAGGCACTTCAAAGCCGGTAAGCGTGATGATCTCTGCTAATCCATTTTCGAGCAACTTGATCTCTTGGATCGATTTTATGTTGATCAAATATTGTCGGTGACAGCGGATCAAATCGGTTTTCTCTTCCAAGATCTTTAGCGTCAACTGTGAAGTGGCCGTTTGCGATGAACAGCGAACATGCACGCCGCTGATATCAGAATAGGCACACTCGACACTTTGGCTCGCCATGATCACAATGCGGTTGTGACCAATACACGGAATTTGTTCTAAGCGGGAAGGGGCGATGGAAGCGACATCTTGCTCTGGTACTTTTTGGTTCTGCTTAACGACTTTGTTCAGTCGAGAGACACTTTTATTGAGTCGGCAGGGCTCAACGGGTTTAAGCAGGTAATCAAAGGCGTTGTCTTCAAAGGCTTGAATCGCATATTGGTCGTAAGCAGTCACAAATACCACGTAAGGCATGGTATCTGGGTCAAGCATACTCAACAACTCAATACCCGTAACTTGAGGCATCTGAATATCTAGATACACCACGTCGGGTTTAAGAAGGTTGATCTGCTTAAGTCCTTCGATCGCGTTGCTTGCTTGACCGATGACTTCCACTTCTCCCGTTTCTGTCAGTAACTCAATCAGCTCTTCGCGAGCAAAAAGCTCATCATCGATAACGAGTGCTTTTAACATCCTGCAATCTTCATTTTTGTTCTGTCCCTGCTTATTCCGCTTATCTTTTTAATGTCTGCTTCTAAATGTCGCTACTGAGAAGCGATTACCTACGAAAACACCATTATTTTAGTATAGGTATGATAAAGCTCATTCGAGTAAATTGCTGTGGTTGAGATTCTATTTTTAGTGCTGAGTCTTGTCCAAAGAAATTAGTGAGTCGTTTATCAACAATTTCCATTCCTAATCCAACATGATCTTGAGACGGCTTCTGGTAGTTACTAGCATTGTCTTCGACGATCAGTTTAAATCCACCTTGGAAAGCTTCGCTATAGATCTTCACTTTGCCACCTTCTAGCATGTTTGAAATCCCATGTTTAATGGCGTTTTCAACCAAGGGTTGCAGGGTAAAGCTTGGCAGTTGTGACTCAAACAGTTGTGGGTCTATGTCCCATTCAATTTCTAAGCGGTCAGTAAAGCGTGCCTTTTCGATCGTCAGGTACGCGTTAACGTGCGCGAGCTCGTCTTTGAGCTTCACGGTATTAATATTCTGCTTGAGGTTACTTCTGAAGAAGTGAGATAGGTGTTGAATGAGCTCACGTGCTTTATCAGGGTCACGACGTGTTACGGCACTGATGGTGTTGAGCGCGTTAAACAAGAAGTGTGGGTTGACCTGTGCGTGCAGAAGCTTGATTTCAGCTTGAGTGAGCAGGGTTTGCTGTTGCTGGTAGTTGCTGAACAGTATTTGACTCGATAACAGCTGAGCAATACCTTCAGCCATCGACATGTTGATGGTTGAAAATAGCTTCAGTTTAGGCTCATACAACTTGATGGTACCGACGACTTCGTTACCGGCACGTAGTGGGATAATCAGCGCTGACCCCAACTTACAATCCTGTGAGAGTGAGCATTGGTATGGATTCTCTTTACCATCGAGGTAGATGATGTCGTTCTGTTCCATCGAAGTCAGTGTGCTTTGCGATGAAATAGGGGTGTTAGGGATATGGTGCTCATCGCCGATGCCAACGAAAGCGAGAATTTTCTCTCGGTCAGTGATAGCTACAGCGCCTACGTTGGTCTCTTCGTAGATGATGCGCACGATCTTTTGCGCGTTATCAGACGTGAAACCACCGTGAAGAATACCCACCGAACGTTCAGCAATGGTCAGTGCGCGGCGCGAGAAGGTCGCTGAGTACTTCTCAAAGATGGTTTTACGGTCTTGGATGATACTCATGAACAGTGCAGCACCCACGGAATTGGCTATGATCATCGGTGCTGCAATATCAGAAACCAGCGCATAAGACTGCTCAAATGGTTTGGCAACCGCAAGCAGAATCAACATCTGAATGATCTCTGCAAATAGCGTCACAGAGAACACCACCATCGGATTAAATAGCTGGCTGGCTTTGTTCTTTCTGACTAAGTACACATGCAGCAAACCACCAATCAGGCCCTCTGCAGTGGTTGAAATCGCACATGCTAAGTCGGTGAAGCCTCCTAATGAGTAACGATGAATCCCGCCAGTAAAACCCACTGCAAAGCCAACCACTGGGCCACCAAATAGGCCACCCATCACCGCGCCCATTGCACGTGTGTTGGCGATGGCGTCATTTATCTGTAGGCCGAAGTAGGTGCCCATAATGCAGAACAAAGAGAACAGAACGTAACAGCTGATCTTATGGCTTAAGCGTGAAGAGATGCTCAACAATGGAAGAATCAGTGGGGTTTTACTTAGCATGTAAGCGATCACTAAGTAGACACAGGTTTGTTGAAGCAGAGAGAGAATGAGTTCCATATTTTCACCTATTGAGACGCTTGTTAAGTGTAAAGCTCATTGTGTGGTAAGGGTAGTTTTGCTTGTGTTTGTAAGGCATTTATCGAGCGATTAGCGCTTCTCACTGTCTTGCTTAACCAGTACAGACAATAAAGCCCATCACAGGGGATGGGCTTTAGTCTTAATATCCATGAATCACTGAGTGATTATCGGAACAAGCGAAGTTGTGTTTGGCTGTTCTTGTCTTTCTATGAAGACTGGTCTTTTATAAAGAGTTTAAAGAACTAGGCTGTTTTGGTCTCGCTTTTTGCTTCTTTTTCTTCATCAGCAAGGTCGGTTTCGCCTTTGCCTTTAGAAATCTTGATAACGTAAGCCGCAACACCCAGCGCACTAATCACACCAACGATAGTTGAGATTTGCATTGGTAGGCCGAAACCAAGTTGGCTGTTGTTCAGGATGAATGTGATACACACAGACGTCATGAAGATAGCTGGAACCGTCGTTACCCAGTGCAGTTTGTTGTGACGTAGTAGGTAAGCTGAAGCTGTCCACAACATCATTACTGCTGTTGATTGGTTAGCGAAGCCGAAGTAACGCCAGATGATGCCGAAATCAACTTGAGTCAGGATGCCGCCGATAACGAACAGTGGTAGAGCCATCAGTAGGCGGTTACGCAGTGTCTTCTGTTCCATGTTGAAGTATTCAGCAAGGATTAGGCGGCTTGAACGGAATGCTGTGTCACCAGATGTGATTGGTAGGATAACCACGCCTAGGAAAGCAAGGATACCGCCGAATACACCTAGTAGGCCAAATGAAGCGCTGTATACCACGTTACCTGGGCCGCCGTTTGCTACCGCTTCAGATAGAGACTCAACTGAACCGAAGAACGATAGTGCAAGTGCACACCAGATAAGAGCGATGATGCCTTCACCAATCATTGCACCGTAGAATACGAAGCGACCGTTCTTCTCGTTTTCCATACAACGCGCCATCAGAGGTGACTGAGTTGCGTGGAAGCCAGAGATTGCACCACAAGCGATAGTGATGAATAGAGCAGGCCATAGTGGTAGGTCGTTCGGGTTCATGTTGGTGAACATGTCGCTGATTTCAAAACCACCCATGATTTGGTGTTCATCAGAGAAGCCAATTGCGGTGATTAGACCTACCGACATGAAGATAAGCAGAGCACCGAACAGTGGGTAGAAGCGACCTATGATTTTATCGACAGGGACAATCGTTGCGATGATGTAGTAAGCAAAGATAACAACAACCATAGTTGTTGCAGACATCGCGAAATCAGTTTGGTCGTTCACTAGGTTAGTGATCATGCCTGCTGGAGCAGAAACGAATACCACACCAACTAGAAGCAGTAGAACAATGGCAAAGATATTCATAAAGTGTTTTGCGCCATTGCCTAGGTAACGTCCAGTGATGGTAGGAACCGAAGCACCGCCATTACGGATAGATAACATACCTGAGAAGTAGTCGTGTACTGCACCTGCGAAGATACAACCTAGTACGATCCATAGCATTGCTGCTGGGCCGTATAGGGCACCCATGATAGGGCCGAAGATTGGACCTACACCTGCAATGTTTAGCAGTTGAACTAGGTAAACCTTTGGAGTCGACATTGGAACGTAGTCCACGCCGTCTTGCTTAGTGTGAGCTGGTGTTTGACGCTTTTCATTGATACCAAAAATCTTCTCGATAAAGGTACCGTAAATAAAGTAGCCACCAATGAGTGCTGCGACACAGGTAAGAAACCACATCATAATTTGTTATCCCTGAATGTATTAATTAAGTCAGGGTGTATATTAGTGGAGTGTATGGAAAGAAACTTCCGCTACTGGAGTGAGTGGTCGAATAGCTAATTAAGTGGTGTTATAACCGGTTTAGTGGTTTGTGACCTTTGTTGAGTGGTGGGGTAGAAGTGTTGAGAAGTATCGTGCTTCTGTTAAGTGGTCGATAGTGAGCATTAAACGGCGCGTAATAAAGATCAACGGCAGATAACAGAGATGAGTGGACATCAGCTCCCGTTCAGCGGAGAATCACCAACAGAGGCAAAGCTTCATTTAGAAGTGGCTAGGGAAATATAAAGGATTGAAATGAAAAAGATAATAGCACTATTCGCCGTAGCATTTAGCCTTGCAGGATGCAGCGCCAATGTTCAAGATTTAGCGGCAGAAGGCAACTGGCAAGAGATTGGCTACCGCGATGGTATTAAAGGCAACACTCAACGTTCGTATTCAGAGATGGCAGAATTGGGCGCGGTTGACCAAGCAAGTTACAACGAAGGTTACCAAATTGGTGTGACTGAATATTGTAACCCTAACCACGCATACCAGATTGGTCTATCTGGTCAGGTGTATGAAGGTGTTTGTTCTGGTACCGAAGATGCCCAGCGTTTCCGTATGGAGTGGCAACGTGGCTGGGATGAGTTTTCAAACGACCACTAACTTTGCTCGTGATTACTCACACCTCTTAAACGGAATCATTAAGCTTAAATTGAAAAAAAACCAGTACCTTATGTGTACTGGTTTTTTGTATCACGCTTTCGTCAGTATTGAAGATTAATCC
>NZ_MCYD01000585.1:0-5731 GCF_002876325.1 Vibrio sp. 10N.261.52.A1 | reverse complement strand
CATTAATGGCCAATGTATCGACGCTCAACCTAAGTAGTTGATATTATAACCAATCGTAAAAAGTCGCTTTAATAGCGGCTTTTTTTTGTATCTAAATCAAGCATCTAATACTTACTTCTACTAATTTTCGTCATTTTGCTTTGCATCTTTTTCACGATTAAATATACTGTATAAATATACAGGTATTTAACTATGCATGAACTCATAAAAAACTTACAAGACCGCCAGCTAATCTGGAAAGGGCTACAATCAACAACGCTAGGAAGTACCACTTCAACAGGCTATCCGCAATTGGATAAACAGCTTGATGGTGGCTTTCCGACGCACGGCGTTATTGAAGTTGAATCACAACAAGGGATCGGCGAACTTCGCCTGCTTACCCCCTATTTAGCCCAGCAAAACTCACAGAAACTGGCCATATTCATTAACCCACCAGGGAAGATCTGTGCCGAGTTTTTTAGTAGCCAAGGAGTCGAACTTGATAACATCTTGGTGATCGAGCCTCAACGCGATCTCGATGCATTGTGGGCTGCTGAGCAATGCCTCAAGAGTGGTGCTTGTCATTCTGTATTGTTATGGGGCGCCGATCTCGAAATCCACCAAACCAAACGCTTACAAGCAGCAAGTGAAACTGGTAAATGCCTGCAGTTTCATTTTAAAGCCACCAGCCATAATCAATTATCCCTACCCGTTTCTTTAAGCATGAAGCTCTCTTCTCATGCTCAGGGGTTAAAGGTTGAGGTAACAAAAAGAAAAGGCAGCTGGTCGTATGGCAGCTTTATCCTCGACATGACTCACCATTGGCCGTTACTGACAGAGAAAGTCATCAGCATCGACAGTTCACACCGTGCCTTGTCTGCTAATACTGTGCTGGCTTTTCCTATTGCGAAACAAGGCTAGCGTATGCTGTGGCTGTATCTGCACTTTCCATCTCTGCAATTGGACACCTTGTTTAACTCAAATGAATCGGGCTCAAACAAAGAATCACATGAGCAACCAATTATCATCGTGGATGAAAAAGATCATCGTGTGCTACAAGCTAATCAAGCCGCACTGGAATCAGGCATCACACTGGGTATGGGATTAGGGTCAGCGGCAGCGCTTTGCCATCACTTACACGTTCATCCATACAGCATTGAGCTTGAAAAAAACAAATTGAAAGAGATAGCTCAATGGGCGTACCTGGTGACTTCCGACATGACCCTATTGCCACCCAATGGCTTATTGATTAAAGCTTCCAACATGCTATCGCTTTACGATGGGCTGGATAACTACTGGCATGAACTTAAAACCCATATTGAAGCTCTCAACATTAAGTTCCGCTTTGCCACGGGCTACTCACCGCTTTCTGCAATCCTTTTAGGTAAGCAAGCGATCAATCAAGTAACAGACAATGTTCAACAGATGAAAATTTGGGTTAACCAACAAGCATTGAGTTCTAGTGAATTGCCACCTAAGCAAGTTGAGCGCTTGAATCGTGTCGGTATTAATATCGTTGAAGAGCTATTGAAATTGCCTTTACAAGAGGTCGCACGTCGCTTTGATATCGACTTAGTCAATTATGTTGGTCGTCTGAATGGGCAGTTCAAACATCCTATTGATTTCTATCATCCTCCAGAAAGCTTCCAGCAATATCTGGAGCTGTTGTTTGATATAGAAAATATTCTATTTATCGAAAAGCCACTGCTGAAATTATTGAATCAGCTGGAGTGCTTTTTGAAGCTGCGTGACAGAGTCGCGTTTGAGCTAACACTGACTCTGCATCTCAGGGATAAAGACGATCACCATGTCTCTTTCTATTCAGCACAGGGCGACTACCTTGCTGAAAAGTGGGCTAACCTTACCCACCTGACCTTAGAGTCACTCAAGCTCACAGCCCCCGTTCAAGGGCTCACTCTCTCGTTAGTTCGTCATGGTGAGCCTCAAATGGCCTACCATGATCTTTTTGATGGCAATACCGGAACACTTGCAGTGTTAGATCTGCTGTCACTGTTACAGGCAAAGCTCGGACAAGCCTGTATTCAAACACCGAAAATACAGCAGGATCCTAGGCCAGAAAAAGCCAATCGCTACTCGCTTCCAACCCTGAGTAAAACCGTAGCAAAGAAAAAAGCCACCGTTGAGGTTGTGGAACAAACAGCGCCAGCTCTCAACATAGGTCAGCAGCGACTCAGGCCCAGCATTTTATTGCCGGAGCCAGAAGCCTTAACCGAAAACGTCACCTTATCTCAGGGGCCTGAACGTATTGTTTCTGGATGGTGGGATGGCGAGAAAATCATTCGTGACTATTTTATTGCTCACAGTGAAAACGGGCGATGGTTGTGGGTATTTAGAACACCAGATAAACAGTGGTTCTTACACGGCTTATTCAGCTAATCAACACTTACTCAGCTAACCAATAAAGAGTTGAACCGCCAACCCGCACCATTGACTCAATTTAAACGCCCCTTTTTCAATCATGTTTACTCGCAGTGATTAAGTGAGATTACGTTATGTCTCAGCAATACTCAGAGCTTTTCTGCCAAAGTAATTACTCCTTTCTTGAAGGAGCTTCACACGCGGAAGAGCTGGTTTTACAGGCAGATTTTTTACGTTACAAAGCACTCGCGGTCACTGATGAGTGCTCGGTCGCAGGTATCGTTAAGGTTCACTCTGCAATCAAGCAACACAACCTGTCGCTCAAGCAGATTGTCGGGAGCATGTTTTGGCTAAATGAAGAGTGCCAAGTGGTTTTGCTGTGCCCAAATAGGAAGGCCTATGCTGAGCTGTGCCGTATTATTACTAACGCGAGACGCCGTAGCAGTAAAGGGCATTATCAGCTCTCTGAGTGGGATATCATGTCGGCTAAGCACTGCTTCATTCTGTGGCTTCCTCAACAAAAAACTGAAGACGCCCATTGGGGACAATGGCTTTCACAACATCACTCAGGTCGATTGTGGATTGGTTTACAACGACACCTAAAACAGACCGACCAACAGTACATCGATTACTGTGTAGAGCTGTCACATCATCATCACCTGCCAATGACGGCTTGTGGCGGTGTGTTAATGCACAATGCTAACCGTCTGCCCTTACAGCACTCACTCACTGCGATTAAATACCAAAAGCCCATTACCGAGGTGGGTAGCCATCTGTTAGCGAATGCCGAGCGCTGTTTACGAAGCATCAATAAGCTCTCTCATATCTTTAAAACAGAGTGGCTAGAAGAGAGCAATCGCATCGCTGAACTGTGTGACTTTGATTTGGATAGCTTGCGATACGAATACCCAAGTGAGCTGATCCCTCAAGGTGAAACTCCCATGAGTTATCTGCGCATGTTGGTCGATAAGGGCAAACAGGCTCGTTTCCCACAAGGTGTGCCTAGTGACATTCAACAAATCATCGATAAAGAGCTAGGGCTCATTGACGAGCTCGACTACCCTTTCTTCTTCTTGACGATCCACGACATTGTCATGTTTGCCAAAAGCCAAGGTATTCTTTATCAAGGTCGAGGTTCAGCGGCCAACTCTGTGGTTTGTTACTGCCTAGAGATCACCTCGGTCGACCCAAGGCAGATCTCAGTGCTGTTCGAACGCTTCATCAGTAAAGAGCGTGATGAGCCGCCCGATATTGATGTCGACTTTGAGCATGAACGCCGCGAAGAAATCATCCAGTACATCTATAAAAAGTACGGTCGAGAACGTGCAGCGCTTGCTGCTACGGTCATTTCTTATCGCTTCAAAAGTGCAGTAAGGGATGTAGGTAAAGCATTGGGGCTGCAAGAAACCCAGCTTGATTACTTCATTAAGAACACCAACCGCAGAGATAAAAGCCTAGGCTGGCAGGCTCAGCTCACGCTATTAGGGCTGCAACCTGACTCTTTAAAAGGTAAGCAGTTTATCCATTTGGTTAATGAAATCATCGGCTTTCCACGTCACCTGTCTCAGCATGTGGGCGGCTTTGTGATCTCTTCTGGACCTTTGTATGAATTGGTTCCAGTCGAGAACGCCGCAATGCACGATCGCACAATTATTCAATGGGATAAGGATGACCTTGAAACTCTGGGGCTGCTTAAAGTTGATGTACTTGCACTTGGTATGCTTTCTGCCATTCGAAAATGCTTCGACCTGATCAAGCGTATTCATGGCCGCTCGTTAACGATCGCAGAGATCACTCGCCTTAAGGATGATCCTCAGGTGTACGGCATGATTCAGCGAGCAGACACCGTTGGCATATTTCAAATTGAGTCACGAGCACAAATGAGCATGCTGCCAAGGCTCAAGCCAAGGACCTACTACGACTTAGTAATTCAAATCGCTATCGTGCGTCCAGGTCCGATTCAAGGTGACATGGTGCACCCTTATCTCAAGCGTCGTGATGGTATTGAGCCAATAAGCTATCCCTCGAAAGAGGTGGCATCCGTCTTATCGCGCACTATGGGAGTACCTATATTCCAAGAGCAAGTGATAAAACTCGCTATGGTCGCTGCAGGGTTTACAGGTGGTGAGGCGGATCAGCTCAGACGTGCGATGGCCGCTTGGAAGAAAAACGGTAACGTATTTAAATTTAAAAACAAGCTCATTGAAGGCATGCAGAAGCGAGGCTATGACATTGAGTTTGCCGAGCAAATCTTTAAACAGATATGCGGCTTTGGTGAGTACGGCTTCCCGGAAAGTCACTCAGCTTCGTTTGCAGTACTCGCGTATTGTTCAGCTTGGTTAAAATGCTATTACCCAGAGTGCTTCTACGCCTCCTTACTGAATAGCCAACCTATGGGGTTTTACAGCCCATCGCAATTGGTACAAGATGCTCAGCGACACAATGTGGCGATACTCCCTGTATGTGTGAATGCCTCTCAAGACAACCACACAGTTGTCTCTCAGCAAAATGGTTTAGCAATACGCTTAGGGATGAGACAAATCAAAGGCTTGAGTGAACATGGAATCCAGAGTGTACTCGCTAACCGGCCGAGATCGGGTTATCGCCACCCTAGCCAGGTAAAACAGTTATCAATCAACAAGAAAGACATTGAACTACTTGCCTCAGCGAATGCACTTCACAACGTTTCAGGTGACCGCTTTCAAACTCGCTGGGCGATAATGGACTCGGCCTCTGACCTACCCTTGTTCAGCCAAATCGATGACAGCTTTGAAAAGGGTAATGACGAACAAGGGTTACAACAACCTAGCGAGATGCAGGATTTACTTGAGGATTTCACCAGTGTTGGGATCTCCTTGAATAAGCATCCCATCACGTTACTGGAAGAAGCTAACCGATTAGGTCGCTTCACTCATATGAAAGACTTAAAACAACAACGACACAAATCCATGGTCACCGTTGTTGGGCTTGTGACTGGCAAGCAATCACCTGGAACCGCAGCTGGCGTCACCTTTGTCACACTGGAAGATAATACGGGCAATATTAACGTGGTGGTATGGGGAGCAACAGCGCGCGCTCAGCAGCAAGCGTATCTCACAGCTAAGGCGTTAAAGGTGCAAGGCATCTTAGAAAAAGAAGGTGAAGTGGTACATGTGATTGCAGGGAAACTTATCGACATTACCAATGAGATTGTTGGCTTAAAAACCAAGTCGCGAGACTTTCATTAACAACTCAGACACTGTTTTATTTAGGTAAAGAGAGAAACGAAAAAGGGAAGCATCTGCCTCCCTTATTTCAAATTGTTGAGTTATACCTCAATGTCAGCTTCCGTACGTCTTTTCTTAAATTCCCTATATAGTAATAAGCTTAAAGT
>NZ_MCYD01000584.1:0-11774 GCF_002876325.1 Vibrio sp. 10N.261.52.A1 | reverse complement strand
ACTTAGTTTCTAAATAGTAGCTAGCAAAAAACTGAATTTTGAAAAGGCCGAGATCGAGAGATCTCGGCCTTTTTGTTTTGGATCGAATTCTCAACTTTTGCGATCGTAATTTGCAAAATGATTTTGTGGATAACTCTGTGACAAGTTTATTCGTCAGCTGTCTAAAAGCAGGGTGTAGTAAGGCTTTGAGCGTGTTTTTTGAGTGGGGATATGTTTTAGTTAACCCACAGTTAGATCAGGATCATCACTACATGTTGTGGATCTATTTTTTAAAAGGCACTTTATTCACGCAATTCACAGATTTATCCACAAATGGTGTAAAAGTGATCGCTGGTGGATAACCTTATTAAGTGGATGTGATTGTTAGCCTTGGGATAGGTTACAATGGCAGCAAAGTAAATCAGTATAAAAAGAGAAAGTCATGGACCAGTTTAAACATATCGACGTGCAAGGTGCTCAGGCCCTTATTGAACAAGGCCAAGCTCGACTTGTTGATATCCGCGACCCGCAATCTTTCGCGGTTGCTCACTCAAAAACCGCTTATCACCTCACAAACGACACTATGGTCTCGTTTATGGATGAGGTGGAGTTTGAACAACCTATTTTGGTAATGTGTTACCACGGCATTAGTAGCCAAGGTGCGGCACAATATTTAGTGAACCAAGGCTTTGAAGAGGTATATAGTGTTGATGGTGGCTTCGAAGCATGGCACCGTGCTGAACTTCCTGTGATTGCTGGCTAATGACCTTTATCGCTTAAACATCTCTCATAGCATGAATAGGAAATAACAATGATTAGACTGATGGTGTTAGACAATCCACGTCTTGCTCAAGCATTTATTGATTACATGGCTTCTCGCCAGATCCCTATTCAGATGTCACCTGAGGGAGAAGGGCGCTTTGCGCTTTGGCTGCTTGATGGCCAGTTTCAAGTTGAAACAGAAGCGGAGCTCAACCGCTTCTTGTCGGACCCCAATCATAAACGCTACCAAGCGGCCTCTTGGGATATGGCTGAGACTAGAAAGAGTCACTTCCATTATCACACGCCTAGCTTCATGGGGATGATAAAAGCCAAGGCCGGCCCTGTTACACTTAGCATCATGTTGGTGTGCGTGGTGATTTTTGCACTTCAGCAGATCGGTTTTGGCCAAGCGATTTTCAATGCGTTGCACTTCCCGGCGGTGGACGGGCAGCAGTGGCAATTGTGGCGTTGGTTGAGCCATGCCGTGCTTCATTTCTCGGTTATGCACATCGCTTTCAATATTTTGTGGTGGTGGCAACTGGGTGGAGATATTGAGAAAAAGTTAGGTGGTCTTAAGTTGCTTCAGATCTTTGCAGTCTCTTCGGCGTTGTCGGGAGCTGGGCAATACTGGGTTGAAGGGGCCAACTTCGGTGGCTTATCTGGTGTTGTGTATGCCCTGGTTGGCTACCTGTGGGTGGTGGGCGCAAAAGCACCGCAACTTGGTTTGGGAATCCCAAGACAGATCGTTGGCTTTATGCTGGTGTGGTTGGTACTTGGGTACATGCAGCCATTTATGGCGATCGCCAATACCGCTCACCTAGCGGGTCTAGCGGCGGGTGTTATTATCGGCTTCGTTGATTCAATGAAAGCGCCGAAATCGGCAAGAAGTTAGTTCCTAGCATCGATAGAAACAAAAAAGCGGCCAAATGAGCCGCTTTTTTTAGATTCGTTTTATACCCGCTGTTACTGATAGAGGTATTTGGTAAACAGCAAATCCGCAATCAGGGTTTTGCCCGTCTCTGGAAGTAAAATCTTGTTGAGATGCTCAACTAACGTTTTTCTTAAATCTTCACGACCGGACAGTGACTTAATCGTCTCTTCGTTTTGTTTGCCCAATAGCTCGATTACTGCATCACGAATCAATGGTTGGTGATGCTCGATGGTTGCTAAATCTTTGCTATTCGCCACCATGATATCGAGACGAACTTGAATGTAGCCCAGTTTTTTACCTTTAGTGTAAAAATTGGTGGTCAGGTCTGGCTCTAGCGTGAAGTAGGCTAGTTTAGGTTCCGATTCCTCTTCTGCGAAACTTGATGCTGAAAAGAGTAGAGTAATCGCAAGAAATATTTGGGCTACATAACGTTTGTGCATATTTGTGACTTTTCTTTAGTTTATTCGCGATATTCGAAACGCATTAGTCTTGTTACAATGAACGGTCTAAATCTAAATACGTTTACAATTCGAAGACGCTTTAATTTTGTTCGAAAGTTGAAGCTTTATTGTACGTGTAAAGTCACCTATTGAATACTAGTATGAATCAGCCAATATCGCTGTATCTTAATTCTTTAATGAATGTAGATTGGCAAAGTACAGAAACATTTGATTTTCCTAATGAAACCACCAAAGAGTGGCTGATGGAGCAAGGTTCTCTTTCCCGTAAGTTGGGTAAGTGTTGCCAACATCTGTCTGTGGAGTTGCTTCACAATCAAGTTGTAGAACGCTCAATTGTGCAACAAGATGAGCAGCACCTTTTATCATCGTCTGATTGCTTACTTCGCAAAGTAATTTTGAATGGGGATGATGAACCATGGGTATTAGGCCGAACCTTAATTCCTCGAGTGACATTAGAAGATCAGCATTCAGACCTTTCTCAACAAGGTAATGTCCCGTTAGGGTTGACCGTTTTTAGTGCGGAAAACGTCGAGCGAGACGCGCTGCAAGTCGGTTGGGTTATCGCTGGCGACGAACGATTACTCGCACGCCGCTCTCGATTATGGATGAACCATAAACCGATGCTTGTAGCAGAACTGTTTTTACCAACATCACCCATTTACTCTAAGGAGAGTGTGTAAATGCTTGCCACCAAAGCGAAAGCGTACTGGCAATTAACGCGAATGAATCGCCCGATTGGTACCTTGTTACTCCTTTGGCCTACGTTATGGTCGTTGATTATCGCCGCACAAGGTATGCCAGACTTGGATGTATTAGTCGTCTTTGTATTAGGTGTGGTACTAATGCGTTCAGCAGGCTGCGTGATTAATGATTTTGCTGACCGTAAGGTGGATGGTCATGTAAAGCGTACTAAGCAGCGCCCACTGCCGTCTGGTTTGGTGTCGAGTAAAGAAGCCGTTATCCTTTTTTTAGTACTAGCCGTGATTTCATTCTTGCTAGTACTGACCATGAACCCGCTGACCATTAAGCTCTCTTTTATTGGGGTGGGCCTAGCGTTTATTTATCCTTTCATGAAGCGTTTTACGCATCTTCCACAGTTGTTCCTTGGTTTGGCGTTTAGCTGGGCTATTCCAATGGCATGGGCTGCACAAACCAATGAGCTACCAAGTATCGTTTGGTTTATCTTCGTGATTAATGCACTGTGGACAATTGCTTACGACACCCAATATGCGATGGTTGACCGAGACGATGATCTTAAGATTGGCATCAAGTCGACAGCGATTTTATTTGGCCGTTTTGACAAACTGATTGTTGGCTCGCTGCAGTTAGTGACCTTAGCGATGTTGATTGCATTAGGCATGCATTACCACCTAGGTGACACCTTCTATTGGGCATTGTTGGTAGCAGGCGGCTTGTTTGTTTATCAACAACACCTGATGCGTCATCGCGATAGAGATTTATGCTTCCAGGCTTTCCTTAATAACAATTATGTAGGAATGGCCGTCACCATCGGTTTGTTCATCACTTTTTGGTAAGCGATGGTTTGATAACAAGAGCACAAATAAAAAGGCACCCACAATGGGTGCCTTTTTTGATGGTTTTCAGCTTAGCGCTTAAAGCGTGCCAGACAACAAATTACTCTGCTTGGTGGATGCTCTCTTGAATCGTTAAGCGAACTTCTGGGTAAAGCATTGAGTAAAGAAGCTTAGCGAATTGCTGAGTTTTCTCTAAGTCGCAATTACCGTCGTTATCCAGGTATTGCTGTTGCTTGAGCGTAGCGAACATCGAAGCAAATACACCTTTATCGAAGAACTCAGGTGCGTTGATACCTTGCAGGCGACCTAGGCGTTGTGCAATGTCTTGGCTCTTCTGTTCAAGATCAGATTTATCCAGTTCCGGATTCTCTGCCAATAGGTTAAGAGCAATCGAGTAACGCTGAAGTGTCTCTGAAATCGTACGACCTAGTAGCATTAGCGCTTGGCTGTTCGATTGGTTGATGGTGACTTGATTATCAGACACAACTAGCATGCCTTGGTTAACCAATTCATCGATGATGTTCGACACCACACCTTCAAGCTGCTCTTCGTCGTAGCTCAGGAATAGCTCTTTCTTCAAGAACGGGTAGATTGCCGCGACATTCTTTTGAATTGCATCGATCGTTAAGCCGTGCTGACGAATAGTCATCTGAGCAATTAACGATGGCAGCGCAAACAGGTGAATGATGTTGTTGCGGTAGTAAGTCATCAGAATCGATTGGTGACGGTCTAGTGAAATAATGTCACCCATTGAGTCTGACTCAATCAAGAACTTGTTCAGAGACTCTGCATGTTTCACCAACTCTTCCGCACTGTCTTTCGGTACCGTAAATGTGTCTGAGTAAGGCACATTGTTAAGTAGAGACAGGTAGCAGTTGATTTGAGATACCAAAGAATCGCGAGACAATGCACGCTGACGTGATGCAAGCAGAGCGGTTGCACATAATGTCAGTGCGTTGGTCGCTGCCGCATCGTTGATGTGTGTCATCATCTTGGTTGCCAAGTCATTAACTACTGGCGTCATCCACTGTGGCTTGCTGGTGCCCATTGGATCGATGTCTTTCGTCCACTCTGGAGAATGCTCATTCAGGTATTGGTTAAGCTGAATCGGCTCACCGAAGTTCACGTAGCCTTTACCAAAGTTACGTAGCTTACGGATAGTACGAATCACTAGGCTCGCGTTTTCTTTCTCTTTGCGCTTACCACGTAGTTCTTTTGCGTAAGTCGCTACTTCCATTACGTGCTCGTAGCCGATGTAAACAGGAACTAACGTTACTGGGCGGTTCATACCACGCAGCATTGCCTGAATTGTCATCGCTAGCATGCCGGTTTTCGCTTGTAGCAGACGACCCGTACGAGAACGGCCACCTTCACTAAAGTATTCTACCGAGTAGCCTTTAGCGAACAGCTCAGCTAGGTACTCACGGAAGATCGTTGAGTACAGCTTATTACCTTTAAAGCTACGACGAATGAAGAACGCACCACCGTGACGGAAAATCGGACCGGCAGGGAAGAAATTCAAGTTGATACCCGCAGCGATATGCGGAGGAACCATACCTTCATGGTAAAGCACATAAGACAACAGTAAGTAGTCCATATGGCTGCGGTGACAAGGGACATAAACAATCTCGTGACCATCTTGTGCCAGCTTACGAACGGTTGAAGCGTTGTTGATATGCAGGCCTTGGTACAGTTTGTTCCACAACCAACCTAGAATCTTCTCGCCACGTTTGATCAGTGAGTAAGAGAAGTTCGCTGCGATCTCATCCATGATGTCCTGAGCTTCTTTGCTCGCTTTCTCAATGGAGATGTTCTTTGACTTCGCTTCGTCTTCAATCGCCTTCTTGATCGCTTCTGATTTTAGTAGGCGATCGAACAATGCTTGACGGCTTGGCAGGTTAGGGCCAGAGGCTGCCAGTTTTTGGCGTGAGAAGTGAATGCGAGCTACACGCGCCAGCTTGTGTGCGATAGTGCTGTCGGTGCCGTGTGAGTTTGCCATGTAACGCAGAGATACCACAGGGCTGAATCGTACTAGGCAGTCGCGGCCAGCAATTAAAACAGCGATTGATTTCTCTAAGCCGTTCATTGCTTGTAGGTAAGGCTTCTGGTTATTCTCTTTACCAGGCTTACGGCCCCACAATACCGTTGCAGGGATAACTTGCACATCCAGCTCTGAGTCGTCAGCATGCAGTGCAAGCAGCTCAGAGAAGACTTCAATAGAAGAGGCTGGGACGTAATCATCATCTTGTAGCAGCGTTTTGCGTGAAGAGATAAAAACGTAGCGTGGCAGTGATTTACCACTGATTTCAAGCTTGCTTAATGGATCCGGTAAACCCAGTTCTAGCGCATGCTTTTGTAGTGTCAGTAGGTCGACGCTTGAGCGAAACGGTAAGGCGTATACAATTGGTTTGCCTAAATCAATGTTCAAATCTTCAACTGGATTCGAAGGGATTGATGTGCCTTTTACCAATACGGATAAAGGTAGCTTCATTAATGAACGTGAAAAAGATTGTCCAGAAGACATATAGGTTCACAGCCTCAATAGTTATTTCAATGTGCTTAAGCGTATCTCTATTTCTATGATGAGAGAGGGTAACCCCTTCAAGTAAAATAGGGATAAGCCTAGGCGTAAATTTAATCGATGCAAGAATACCAGAAACTGGTCTAACCTTTTAATGGAAATAGTCATATTGCCGTTAAGTTTGTGGAATATCATTCATCGACTGATTGAGTATAGGGTTAAAAATGACCAAAAAATCAAACACCGGATTTAAACGTATCGTGAAAGCAGCGGGCTTTTCATGGCAAGGCATCACAAGTTCGTTTAAAAACGAGGCGGCCTTTCGACAAGAAGTATTCATGGCTGCGGTGCTGATTCCGTTGGCGTTTTACCTCGATGTGAGCCATGTAGAACGAATCTTAATGGTGTCCTCGATCGTGCTGGTGATGGTTGTTGAGCTCATTAATACTGCAATTGAAGCGGTTGTAGATCGTATTGGGAGTGAACATCATGAGCTTTCAGGAATGGCGAAAGATGTTGGTTCGGCAGCTGTTTTCATCTGTTTAGCGCTAGCGGCTTATGTGTGGTTCGAGATCTTGGTTTTGTAATTAGCGAAAAATGAACTAAAAACAACCAATTGCTTTGCTTTTGTCCAGTTACTGGATATACTCACAGTCAACTGTATAAAAAGACAGGTGAATCATGAAGCCGTTAACGCCCCGCCAACAACAAGTCTTTGACCTTATCAAAGGTAAGATTGAAGATTCCGGTATGCCACCGACACGTGCAGAAATTGCCCGTGAATTAGGCTTCCGTTCTGCAAATGCTGCAGAAGAACATTTGAAAGCTCTTGCTCGTAAAGAAGCGATTGAGATTATCCCGGGTGCGTCTCGTGGTATTCGTATTTTGCTTGAAGATGCAGCAAACGAAGAGCAAGGTCTGCCTCTGATCGGTCAGGTTGCCGCTGGTGAGCCTATCTTGGCTCAAGAGCATGTAGAAATGCATTACCAAGTCGATCCAGGCATGTTTAAACCTCAAGCTGACTTCTTACTTCGCGTAAATGGCGAAAGTATGAAAGACATCGGTATTATGGATGGTGACCTGCTTGCTGTTCACAAAACCCAAGATGTCCGTGATGGTCAGGTTGTGGTTGCTCGTGTTGATGATGATGTAACGGTAAAACGTCTAGAACGTAAAGGTTCTACAGTGCTGTTACACGCTGAAAACGAAGAGTTTTCTCCAATCCGTGTCGATCTAGAATCTCAACACTTGTCTATTGAAGGTCTTGCTGTTGGTATTATTCGTAATACGGACTGGATGTAATCAGTACAAACATCTTATTGATATTTATTCTCAATAACTTGTTATTGCAATTGATATTCATTATCATCTTCTTTGTCGAGATACAAGGAAGATGATGATGCCAATTCAAACCAAGCCTCAAATAAAGCCGTTTATGGCTAAGCCGCGCTCCTCTGATCAAAAGGTTTCTGCTGATCAAGCGTCTGCACATCAAGAACTTCAAGTTCCGATAAACCTCGTTCAACACCTTTGGTTTCGCAGCCGAGAAAGCCTTGCCGATGATGGTCTAGTCTATGACCCTATTGCAGCTCAGGCCTGTAAGCGTTGTCAATTAGCGCCAGAATGCCTTACTGGTGAACTCGACCAACAACAACTTCTCTACGCAACCTTGACTCAACTTTGCGATTCTCAAGTTCAGCAGTTCCTATCTCACAACCCAGATGCATGGATTATTAATGTGGGGGCTGGTCTCGACACCCGTTTTTATCGATTAGACAATGGCCGCTGTCACTGGGTAGAGCTGGACATGACCGAGAACCTACTTTGGCGACAACGTTTGTTCCACAAAAATGAACGCTACCGCTTGGAATGTGGTTCAGTAGATGACCTGACTTGGTTAGATGAACTCAATATTCCAGAGCAAGCTTCGGTAATGGTGGTGTGTGAACATGCACTGCTGGATTGCAATGAGCAGCAAACTGCGCACTTTATTCAATCGCTGAGCCGTTACTTCACTCATGCACATGCGTGTGTTGTATTGGCGGGCGATAAGAGCTCAAGCACTTTAGGTAAGAAGCTGGGCTCTGGTGACTATGCACATGGCTTATCTTCTCCAGTCGACAGCATTCTTAATTGGCTACCGTGGGCACAGTGGGTTAAAGCATTTTCGCCATTAGAGCAGCAATGTAATCGTTGGAAGTTATGGCAGCGACTATTGTGCAAAATTTCCCAGGTTAAAAAACGTTTAACGCCGCAGCTGGTACTAGTGAAGTGGTAGCGCTAGAGCGGTACTACTTACACATACTCGAAGCCACATCTGTCATAAGCCAAAATCTCACAACATAGTGAAAGCACACTCACTAGGTTAAACTATCGCCTCTAATTAAAGAGGTGATCGTGAAGCTATTTAATCCCCAAACTATTTTCCAAACGCTATCCAACCAAGCTATGCACAAACAAGTGCTGTTGCTCGCGATCCCGATGGTGCTTTCTAATATTACTGTTCCACTGCTGGGTTTAGTGGATGCTGCTGTTATCGGTCACTTAGAACATTCTTGGTACCTAGGAGGTGTGGCGTTAGGTGGCACCATGATCAGTGTGACTTTCTGGTTACTCGGTTTTTTACGCATGTCGACAACCGGCCTTGCCGCACAATCGTACGGTGCAAATGATGGCAAGCAGCTTGGTTTAGTCTTCGTGCAGGGCGTGACCATGGCTCTTGGGCTTGCTGGTATTTTCTTGCTCTTACATGGCTTAGTGGCTGATCTGGTTTTTTCATTAAGCAGTGCCAGTGATCAAGTAAAACATTACGGTCAACAGTATTTCTCGACTCGAGCATGGAGTGCACCGGCTGCACTGACGAATTTCGTTATTTTGGGTTGGCTACTTGGAACTCAGAATGCAAAAGCGCCGATGTGGATGGTGATTATCACTAACATCACCAATATCGTGTTGGACGTAGTTTTTGTGATTGGTTTCGGTTGGCAGGTGGAAGGTGCTGCACTGGCATCGGTATTGGCTGATTATGCAGGCTTAACGTTTGGACTGATCTGCGTTTATCGGATCTGGCTAAAGAGACAGTTGCCATCACCGTGGGCTTTGATTAAGAAAACTAGCCAAGGTTTAAGTCGCTTCGTAAAACTGAATCGCGATATTTTCCTGCGTTCTTTATGTCTGCAAGCCACGTTTACTTTCATGACTTTCCAAGGAGCAAGCTTTGGTGATGATGTCGTGGCAGCCAATGCGGTATTGATGAGTTTCCTGATGATCATCTCTTACGGGATGGATGGTTTTGCCTACGCGATGGAAGCCATGGTGGGTAAGGCGATAGGAGCGAAAGACAAAGATGAATTAAATCAGTCGTTGATTGGCACTTTCTTTTGGAGCTTCAATATTTGTGTGGTTCTTACCTTAGTGTTCGCGATAGCTGGGTCAAACCTAATTAACATGATTACCACCATCCCAGATGTAAAAAGCCAAGCTGAGGTGTATCTGCCTTGGTTAATCGCAATGCCGCTGGTTTCAATGTGGTGCTTCTTACTCGATGGTATTTTTGTTGGAGCAACCAAAGGCAAGGACATGCGTAATAGTATGTTTGTCGCGACCTGCAGCTTCTTTGCTATTTTCTTCCTAGCGTCCAGTTTAGAAAATCATGCTCTGTGGCTTGCGATGCTGAGCTTTATGGCAATACGCGGTATTGGCCTTGGTGTGTTATTTGTTTCTCAGTGGAAGAAGGGCGAATTTCTCGCTTAGTTCTAATGGGTAAAAATAAAAGGTGTACAGGTCAAAGGGCATTTAGAACATCATGATCTAATTACTCTCGGTGCTATATTTTTCAATACCTTAAATAAAAACAGCAAGCTCATGGCTTGCTATTTATGTGTTTGGCCTATGGGTGGTCAAATACTCCTGTTAGTTCTTTATTTAGAACAAACGGTTAAGGCCGTTAAGAGCGGCAACACGATACGCCTCGGCCATAGTAGGGTAGTTAAAGGTGGTATTAACGAAGTACTCGATAGTATTCGCTTCTCCTTTTTGCTCCATGATTGCTTGGCCGATGTGAATGATTTCTGCGGCACGCTCACCAAATACGTGGATACCCAGAATTTCTTTGGTTTCACGGTGGAACAGAATCTTCAAACTACCGATGTCTTTACCCGCGATTTGAGCTCGAGCTAAGTGTTTAAATGAAGAACGTCCTACTTCATAAGGTACTTTTGCTGCTGTCAGCTCTTGCTCGGTTTTACCGACTGAGCTGATTTCAGGAATGGTGTAGATTCCAGTTGGGATATCTTCAATCAAGTGACCTTCAGCCTCACCTTTAACAATCGCTTGTGCAACAAAACGACCTTGGTCATAAGCAGCACTTGCCAGGCTAGGGTAGCCAATCACATCACCGACCGCGTATACATGGTCAACGTTGGTTTGGTAATTGGTGTTTACTGATACCTGACCACGAGAGTCTGCCTCTAGACCAACCGCACCTAAGTTCAGTTTGTCAGTGTTACCGGTTCGACCATTGGCATACAGTAAGCAGTCTGCACGCATCTTTTTGCCTGACTCTAGGTGAATGATCACGCCATCATCAGTCCCTTCGATTTTCTCAAAGGTTTCATCGTTACGAATTACAACGCCACTGTTCCAGAAGTGGTAAGAAAGCGCATCAGAGGTTTCATTATCTAGGAATGACAGCAGGCGATCTCGAGTATTAATGAGATCGGTCTTTACACCCAAACCACGGAAGATAGACGCGTACTCACAACCGATAACACCGGCACCATAGATGATGATGTGTTGAGGGTCATGTTTAAGAGAAAGAATGGAGTCGCTGTCGTAGATACGTTCATGCAGAAAGTCGACGTTCTCTGGTTGATAAGGGCGAGACCCCGTCGCAATGACAAACTTGTCAGCACTGTAGTGCTCTTCCGTACCATCACTTTGCATTACAGAAATAGAGTGAGAATCAATAAAGCGCGCTGTACCAAATACTAGTGTACATTGGTTACGATCGTAGAAACCTTGGCGCAGTCGTGTCTGTTTATCGATAACGGATTTCGCATGCCCCAGAATATTGGAAAACGTCGAGTGAATGCTTTTGTTGTTCTGACAGAACAGAGGGTTGTTATTGAATTCGATAATACGACTTACAGCATGACGCAGAGCTTTTGAAGGAATGGTTCCCCAGTGGGTACAACCACCACCAACGCTGCTCTCTTTTTCAATGATTGCAACGTTCAACCCGGCTTTGGTTAATCCCATCGCTGCCCCTTCGCCTCCGGGGCCACTACCAATTACGATTACATCAAAGTGGTTGGAGTGTGGCATAGATATCTTCCTTGTTATATTTGATTAACATTGCTGTAGCGGGATTTTAACTGATTCTGTTCTTGCGTACATGAAAAGGACATCAGAGAGTCGGCGGGATCACGCAGTGCTAGCGAAAAAATAATATTTGGTATGTCGTATGTCTCCAAATGGCGGTGTGGATATTGAAATTTTTTCTGCGAACGTATTTACTGCGGTACGTGAACAAAGAGGCGTGTTTGGTGTCTTATATAACCGGAGTATCTTATATAAATAAGTGA
>NZ_MCYD01000583.1:0-5035 GCF_002876325.1 Vibrio sp. 10N.261.52.A1 | reverse complement strand
CTTTACGGGGTCACTTCACTTGAGGATATCAAGCTGGGCTTTTTAATTCTGTGTTGGCTTACTTAAGCGGCAGCCGCAAACTGAGCTAGAAACATCTCTTTGCGCTCGTTGAAGCGGTTTACTAGGTCGTCTACAGAAGCTTGGTCGTATGGCTTAAGGCCACTTGCTACCATGCGCTTCACGCCTTTACCGACTACTTCGCCATCTTCTTTGAAATCGAAGTTCAGGGTCACGATGCCGCGCTTGCCTTCAACGTCAAAAGTCGCACCAGAGAATTCAACTTCTGGGTGAGAAAGGTCTAGGCGAGTAAACTCAACTTCCATGCTCTCGTAAATCACAAGAGGGCGTTGGCAGTTGATCATCATTTGTTGCTCTTCCATAAGAGGAACCATGATGTGAGGGAAGTTCATACCAGAGAACTTAACGTAGTTTGTTACTACGTGCTCGATGAATGCTTGATCGTGGCTCTTCTCACCTTCACAAGACATGTGTAGGTACTCTTTACCATTTGCATCGATAAGTGAGCTCTCTTTTTCACACTTGTTATCAACGCTTAACGCAATACCGTTACCAACCATACCTGAAAAATCAAAACGCATTTTTTGGCTGATGCCTTCTTTTTGCAGAAGAACCGCAAATAAAAGATCGCCAGGAACACAGAAGCGCTTGTTGTCTTCATCGTGAATTGGGTTGAAATCGCCAGCTACTTTTTTAGCAAAGTGGCTTGCTTGTTCACGAGTGAATTGAAATTGATTGTCTTCAGTAGAAAAGTAAGGTGTCAGAAACATAGTATCGCTATTAGTCATCAAATCTGGGGTGGATTATAGCTAACTAACTTCGATCTAATGGTCTATCCAGTTAACTTTGCTTATATATCAGTCAATTAGATAAATACGTTGGATGGTATGTGAGGGTTTTAAGGGAGATATGGTGACTGGCTCAATGCAACAAGGGCTAATCGATAGCCCTTGTTTATATAACGTGTTATTTCACGACTTAGAAGCTACACAAAATACCTTCAGGCATTAAGTGGTTGTGCACAGATAATTTGAGCAATAAGTTAGCTTGCTCAATATCCGGTGCGAAGTAGCGGTCTTTGTCGTAGAAGCTGACTTTTTCACGCAGGATCTGTTTCGCTTCTTCTACTCGAGGTGAAGAGAGGTTTGGCGCTCTAAAATCCAACCCTTGCGCTGCTGCTAAATACTCAACTGCCAAGATTCCACGAGTGTTCTCTGCCATGTCACGAAGACGACGACCAGCAAAGGTTGCCATAGAGACATGATCTTCTTGGTTAGCGGACGTTGGCAAACTGTCTACAGAAGCTGGATGAGCCAGTGTTTTGTTCTCACTAGCTAGTGCTGCTGAGGTAACCTGGGCAATCATAAAGCCAGAGTTAACGCCGCCATTGTCGACTAAGAACGGTGGAAGTTTACTTAGCGCGCTATCAATCAGCAGTGCCATTCGACGTTCTGACAAACTACCGATTTCAGCAATGGCTAAGGCTAAGTTATCTGCGGCCATAGCAACGGGTTCTGCGTGGAAGTTACCACCCGAAATGATGTCACCATCGTCCGCAAAGACCAGTGGGTTGTCCGATACGGAATTCGCTTCAACCATCAGTGTTTCTGCTGAGTTGCGGATCTGCTGTAGACACGCGCCCATCACTTGAGGCTGACAACGCAGTGAGTAAGGGTCTTGAACCTTTTCACAACACGTGTGTGACTCACCAATTTCACTCTTTTGGTCAAGCAGATGACGGTAAGCAAGCGCAGCGTCCATTTGTCCACGGTGACCACGAACGCGGTGAATACGAGGATCAAATGGGCGGCGGCTACCTAGTGCAGCTTCAACTGACATAGCGCCACATACTGTCGCAGACGCGAACAAGTCTTCTGCTGCGAATAGGCCTTCTAAGGCGAATGCGGTGGAGGCTTGCGTACCGTTGAGTAGCGCTAAACCTTCTTTAGGAGCGAGTGTGATTGGCTCTAGCCCTGCGATCTTCATTGCTTCCAAACCAGTAATGATTTTACCGTTGTGACGAGCTTGGCCTTCACCAAGTAGAACGGTACTCATGTGGGCTAGGGGAGCGAGGTCGCCAGATGCACCTACTGAGCCTTTTTGTGGCACACAAGGGTAAACCTGCGCGTTCACTAGATCGATCAGGGCATTGATCACCTTGAGTCGAATACCTGAGTAGCCACGAGACAAGCTGTTAATCTTGAGTACCATCATCAAGCGCACGGTTTCGTCAGACATGAACTTGCCGATGCCTGCTGCGTGAGACAGCACGATACTTTTCTGCAGAACTTCGAGATCTTCTGGGGCGATCTTGGTGTTCGCCAGTAAGCCAAAGCCCGTGTTGATACCATAAACAGTTCGGTCTTCAGCAATCACTTGTTCGACAACCTGCATGCTCGCTTCAATATCTGGGATTGCAGCAGGGTCGAGTGACAAATTCACCGGGCTACGGCTGATTTTACGCAGTTCAGATAGACCTAGATGTCCTGGTTTAAGTAATAAATTCAACATGTTTTCTCCAGACATTAAAGGCGACGAAGTTCTTCGTTTAGCATAGGTAAATCAAGTTTCTGTTCTTTCGCACACTGCTTAGCAATGTCGTAACCCGCATCCGCATGACGCATAACGCCTGTTGCTGGATCATTGTGAAGTACGCGAGCAATACGCTGTGATGCATCTTCACTGCCGTCACAACAAATCACCATACCTGAGTGTTGCGAGAAGCCCATACCAACGCCGCCACCATGGTGTAAAGAAACCCAAGTTGCGCCGCCTGCTGTGTTTAGCAGTGCATTCAGTAGAGGCCAATCTGATACGGCATCTGAACCATCCATCATGCCTTCTGTTTCACGGTTCGGGCTGGCAACCGAACCTGAATCTAGGTGGTCACGACCGATAACAACCGGTGCTTTTAGCTCACCATTTTTAACCATTTCATTGAATGCTTGGCCTAAACGTTCACGATCTTTCAAACCTACCCAACAGATACGTGCAGGTAGACCTTGGAACTGAATGCGTTCACGCGCCATATCTAGCCAGTTATGCAGGTGAGGGTTGTCTGGAATCAGTTCTTTTACTTTTTGGTCTGTTTTGTAGATGTCTTCTGGGTCGCCTGAAAGGGCTGCCCAACGGAATGGACCGATGCCTTCGCAGAACAGTGGACGAATATAAGCAGGAACGAAACCCGGGAAATCAAACGCGTTTTCTACGCCTTCTTCCAGTGCCATTTGGCGAATGTTGTTGCCGTAGTCCACGGTTGCAGCGCCGCGATATTGCAGGTCTAGCATCGCTTGAACTTGAATCGCCATGGACTGCTTAGCTGCCTTAACGACCTTAGCTTCATCAATAGTGCGCCCTTGTGCGGCTTTCTCCATCGTCCAACCTTGTGGCAAATAGCCGTTCAGAGGGTCATGGGCAGAGGTTTGGTCAGTAACGACATCTGGTGTGATGTTGCGCTCTACTAACTCAGGGAAAACATCCGCAGCGTTACCTAGCAGGCCAACAGAAATAGGTGTGTCAGACTCTTTAATAATAGCCATCGCTTCATCTAGGCTGGTGGCTTTCTTGTCTACATAACCAGTACGCAGGCGGTAATCGATTCGTGATTCATCGCATTCAACCGCAATCATTGAGAAGCCAGCCATGGTAGCTGCAAGAGGTTGAGCGCCACCCATGCCGCCAAGGCCACCGGTGAGTACCCATTTGCCTTTTGCTTCGCCTTGGAAGTGTTTCTTCGCGATAGCGACAAAGGTTTCGTAAGTACCTTGAACGATGCCTTGTGAACCGATGTAGATCCAGCTACCTGCGGTCATTTGGCCGTACATCATCAAGCCTTCTTTATCGAGCTCGTTGAAATGTTCCCAGTTTGCCCAGTGTGGAACAAGGTTCGAGTTAGCGATTAACACGCGAGGTGCGTTTTTATGAGTCGGGAACACGCCTACAGGTTTACCCGATTGAACAAGCAGAGTTTGGTCGTCTTCTAAACGCTCTAATACTTCAACAATCTTGTCGTAACATTTCCAATCACGTGCTGCACGACCAATACCGCCATACACAACCAGTGCATGTGGGTGTTCTGCCACATCAGGATCTAGGTTGTTCATTAGCATACGAAGGGGTGCTTCTGTTAACCAAGATTTTGCGCGCAAAGTGGTGCCATGAGGTGCGCGAATTTCGCGAGTCGTGTCTAGACGAGGGTCACTGTTGTGGTGTTCCGTCATTTTGAAATTCCTTCTGTTTCACGTTATATCGTTGTAGTTGTATTTATCTATATAGCTGGCTTATTCACTGGTCATTGCACGGGCAATATCCCAACACAAACGTGCCGCCAATCGAGCCGTTTGACCGTCGACGTCGTAGTCTGGGTTATATTCTGCAATGTCCGCGATAATGAGTTTCTCACTGTGTTTAAAAATCTGTTCTAGGAAAGGCGCGAGCGCTTCATAACTAACGCCTCTTGCCGCAGGGGCGCTGACACCCGGTGCAGTTGCCGCTGGGAAGACATCGAGATCAATAGTGAGATAGAGGTAATCACACTCAGCGATGAATTTTTGCAACTTAACCAGTTGGGCAACTTGGTTTACTTGGGTGATATCGCGATCATGTTCGTACCACACACCAAGTTGGTCGGCTTTGTTGAAAAGCGCTTTGGTATTGCTGGCGGTACTTACACCGAGACACGCGTAATGAAATGGCCACTGATGTGTGTGGCAGTATTCGCTAATCTGATTAAAGGGTGTGCCTGAGCTTGGTTTGACGTCAGCGATGTCGCTTTCAAATTCACGAAGGTCAAAGTGAGCATCAAAGTTAACGATGCCTATCTTAGGTTTGTGATCTGATTGAGTTCTGTGAAGATGCTCAGCTAGGCCTTGGAAAGAAGCCCAAGCGACTTCGTGACCGCCACCGAAGGTAATCACTTTGCTAGTGGATAGCGCATTGGCAATCACATCAGCGCACTGCTTTTGGCTGACTTCTAGTTGATCGTCGTTACATTCGATATCGCCAAGATCAGTAATGC
>NZ_MCYD01000582.1:0-4609 GCF_002876325.1 Vibrio sp. 10N.261.52.A1 | reverse complement strand
GATAATATGCCTTTCAAACAACAAATATAGATTCAACAGAAAGAGAAAATACATGTCACACAAAGAACGAATTCTACATATGGTGCTATTTGAAGTGTTCGCACTGATCATGATGGCGGGGCTAGCAACCTACATTACTGGCAATGGAGCTGGGGAAATGGCGGGGTTAGCACTTGCGATGTCGCTAATAGCAATGGCTTGGAACTACGTCTACAACTACGGCTACGACAAAATCTTCGGTGCAGATAGAACAAAACGAACGAAGAAAACCCGAGTTTTACACGGATTGGGGTTTGAACTTGGTTTAATGACAGTGACGCTACCAGTTTTGATGTGGGTGTTGAAGCTCGATTTCCTAACCGTATTGATTATGGACATCGGCCTGGTCATTTTCTTTGTACTCTACGCTATCGGATTCAACTGGGCGTATGATTCAGTAAGAGACTACTTTGTTACACAAGGCAAAGTTAACGCTCTAAATTAATTCACCGATTCGCTCAAATATCATCACTGAGCGATAAACAAAACGAATTGCCAGATTCAGTATGGATCTGGCATTTTTTGTCATAGCTTAAATACATCCTTGTTTGTTAACGCTTTTCCAACATTTGAGACCCCGGATAAGCTCACAAGATCCAAGTTTAATAAACCACCACTCGCGAATCAGCATCACAAATCCGGCCACCAACTCCTCTTACCAGTTGTGCATCTGCTTACATACAGGTACTTTTAGCGACCTCCCGAGACATACATTCGCGCAATAGCGTCCATACAAGCTTCTTTTTCGAGCAAAAGTGTTCGGTTTAACATTTCAAGCCAGTTTAATTAACAATTTTATGCTCAAACGCTCATTTTTAATGCTCGTTTATTTTCGAGTTCGCAAATTTATGCACAATACGCGTGCTAGATAAGCAAAAATAACAAGGACTCGAACATGACAACAAACAAACAACCTTCTTTATTTGGGCAATGCCTCGCCGAATTTATCGGTACTGGCCTGCTCATCTTCTTTGGCGTTGGCTGTGTGGCTGCACTGGTATTAACAGGTGCAACATTCGGACAATGGGAAGTTAGTATCATCTGGGGCTTCGGCGTATCTATCGCGATTTACTGCACAGCTGGCGTTTCTGGCGCACACATAAACCCTGCAGTAACCATTGCGCTAGCCATGTTCCATGGATTTGATAAGGCAAAAGTAGTGCCTTACATCATCTCTCAATTACTTGGTGCCTTCTGCTCTGCAGCTTTGGTTTACAGCCTATACAGCAACTTGTTTACAGATTACGAAATTGCTCATAACTTTGTTCGTAGCAGCCAAGACGCACTATCAACTGCTGGTATCTTCTCGACTTACCCACATGCTTCACTCTCTTTCTTCGGCGCTTTTGCTGTGGAATTCGTGATTACTGCTGTATTGATGTTTGCCATTCTGGCACTGGGCGACGAGAACAATGGCGCATCACGTGGCGCAATGAACCCTCTACTGATCGGTATCCTTATCGCGGTAATTGGTGGCTCTCTAGGTCCACTAACTGGCTTTGCTATGAACCCAGCACGTGACTTCGGACCAAAACTTTTCGCTTACTTTGCAGGTTGGGATTTTGCATTAACCGGTGCTCGTGATATTCCTTACTTCATCGTTCCAATTCTTGCTCCTATTGCTGGTGCGTGTTTTGGTGGTTGGTTGTACCCACGTGTTATCGGTGCTCACCTACCAGTGGAAGGCCATGGCTGCACAATTCCAAACCAATGTGAAACAGAAGAAGAAGCTGAACAAGCTCAAGCTTAACCCCAAGCGACCTTACATTTACTAAAATATAAATAACGGAACAAAAAGGATTCTTACCATGACCGAGCAAAAATACATTGTTGCCCTAGACCAAGGCACTACAAGCTCTCGCGCTGTAATCCTCGATCACGATGCAAACATCGTAAGCTCTTCTCAACGAGAATTTACTCAAATTTATCCAAAGGCTGGCTGGGTTGAGCATGATCCAATGGAAATCTGGGCGACTCAAAGCTCTACATTGGTTGAAGCTCTAGCTAAAGCAGGCATTCGCAGTGACGAGCTAGCGGGTATCGGTATCACTAACCAACGTGAAACCACCATCGTTTGGAACAAAGAGACAGGCAAACCGGTATACAACGCCATCGTATGGCAATGTCGTCGTACTGCAGAAATTTGTGAAGAACTTAAAGAACGTGGCCTAGAAGACTACGTGCGTGACAATACAGGTTTAGTCCTTGACCCGTATTTCTCAGGTACAAAAGTAAAATGGATTCTAGACAACGTTGAAGGTGCTCGCGAAGACGCTGAAGCAGGTAAGTTACTGTTCGGTACAGTTGATACTTGGTTGGTTTGGAAGATGACTCAAGGCCGTGTACACGTTACGGATTACACTAACGCATCACGTACTATGTTGTTTAACATTAACGACCTATGCTGGGACAGCAAGCTACTAGACGAGATGGGTATCCCAGCATCAATGATGCCTGAAGTGAAACGCTCTTCTGAAGTTTACGGCCAAACGAACCTTGGTGGTAAAGGCGGTACTCGTATTCCAATCGCTGGTATTGCGGGTGACCAACAAGCAGCGCTTTACGGTCAAATGTGTGTTGAAGCTGGCCAAGCGAAAAACACGTACGGCACGGGCTGTTTCCTACTGATGAACACAGGCCAAGAGAAAGTAACATCGAAGAACGGTCTATTAACAACATTAGCGTGTGGTCCTAAAGGCGAACCAGCTTACGCACTTGAAGGTGCAGTATTCATGGGTGGCGCATCTATCCAATGGCTACGTGATGAAATGAAGCTACTGGCTGGCGCAGAAGACTCTGAGTACTTCGCAACTAAAGTAGATACGTCAAACGGTGTTTACGTTGTTCCTGCATTTACTGGTCTAGGTGCACCATACTGGGATGCTTACGCTCGCGGTACGATTGTTGGCCTAACTCGTGGCGTTAACTCTAACCACATCATCCGTGCAACACTGGAAGGCATTGCTTACCAAACTCGTGACGTACTGGATGCGATGCAAGCGGACTCTGGCATCAAGCTAGCAAACCTACGTGTTGATGGCGGGGCAGTAGCGAACAACTTCCTAATGCAATTCCAGTCAGACGTGCTAGATACAGAAGTTCACCGTCCTGAAGTGACTGAAGTAACGGCTCTAGGTGCAGCGTACCTTGCTGGTCTAGCGGTTGGTTTCTGGGACAGCATCGATGAGCTTCAAGACAAAGCAGTACTAGACCGTACTTTCTTGCCACACCACGATGAAGAGAAACGTAACCGCCGTTACAAAGGTTGGAAACGTGCTATCAAGTGTGCACAAGTTTGGTCTGAACTGCACGATGACGACGAAGAGTAAAATCGAGCGTTCGAATAATCACTCTCTTTTCGATTGAATTGTTCGTTCCTCAGTAAACGAAACTAAAAAGAGCACTATTTTGTGCTCTTTTTTGCGTTTGGGGCCTTTTTTTCATGTTTTGATCAACGTTTTTGCGGTTTAGACATAATTCCTTACCATCATTACTTCTCTCTGAGTATCAATTCGAGCACAATAGCGCGAGGTAATATTTAGAATTAGGTGCGCTAAAGTATTGCAGCGCGCAGGGAGTGGTAAGTTAAGTGAAGCAAATTCCAAGACACCAGCAGATTGTAGACCTGGTAAAAACACAAGGATATGTGAGCACCGAAGAGCTCGTAGAGAAGTTCGATGTTAGCCCACAAACCATCAGACGAGATCTCAATGAGCTGGCTGATAGCAATAAAATCCGTCGCTATCATGGTGGTGCTACCATTCCTCTTAGCTCAGAAAACACCTCTTACAACACGCGTAAAGCGCTTAACTTCAATGAAAAAGATGTGATTGCCGACGAGCTGGTAAAACACATTCCAGATGGTGCAACCTTGTTCGTTGATATCGGCACCACACCAGAATCCGTGGCACGCGCGCTGAACAAAAACCACAAACAACTCAGAGTCGTGACTAACAACATCAACGTTGCCAGTATCCTTCTACCAAACCCAGAGATAAAAGTTATCTTGGCAGGTGGTGAAGTAAGAAACCGTGATGGTGGCATCGTGGGTGAAGCAACACTCGATTTCGTGAAACAGTTTCGCCTCGACTTCGGTATTCTAGGGATCAGCGGCATCGACTTTGACGGCTCACTCCTCGATTTTGACTACCATGAAGTTCGAGTGAAGCAAGCCATCATAGAAAACAGCCGTAGCATCTTCCTGGCAGTCGACCACAGTAAGTTTGGTCGTAACGCAATGGTTAAGCTGGGTAACATCTCTCAAGCACACATGGTGTTTACTAATAAACAACCACCAGAAGAGATCCTGAACATCCTTAAAGATTCAGACATTCCGTTAGAAGTTATCGAGACCGCTGCTCAACCAGTAGCGTCGGACGAATAAAAAAACGCTCAGAAATCATGTTCATTAAAAGAGCCCATTATTGATAGATCACTTTATCGATAATGAGCTTTTTTGTTACTTAGAAAGTCGCACTTGAACATGAACAGTCTCACTTCTATGCTCGAATAAGAGTTATTTTGAACCTTCGCTGTCATAAGCGAAGGTTTTTTTATGCGCAAATCACAT